>JAFGEX010000021.1 GCA_016931355.1 bacterium | reverse complement strand
TGCTTTGGGCCGCTGTGCCGCTGAGAACACCTGCTTGTGAAAATCCGAGACCGTCCGGCAATGTCCCCTGAACCGTCCAGACATAGGGCGGCACGCCTCCGGTGGCCTGAACCGCCTGGCTATAAGGCTGCGACAGGATACAATCGTTCAATTGGGTTGTGACGATGATTAAATTTTCCGCCAGGGACACCTGTACGGCTGCAACCTGGCTGTAGGGCGAGCTACCCAGATCGTTCCGGGCAGCCACCCGGAAATAATGGACGGCTGTGGTGAGTCCGGATACCTGAAATTGGGCGTCTTCCCCCGTGTACAGGGTGTCCTTTTGCGAAAAGTCCGGCGTGCCGCTTCTTTCCAGCACATACTCCTCGGCAAACGCAGGGGATGTCCACCGGAGTGTCACGGTATCCGAGTTGATCGCAAAGGGGCTCGGGAGGCCGGTAAATTCCGGAGCCTGCGTGAGGCGCACGTTCCGTACGGTCAGATAGAACCGGTTCGTTTCGTTTTCCTGCACGAAGATACGCGATGTATCCGCCACGTAATACACTTTTCCGGAATCAGCCAGAGCTTCGACATGCACATCGTAGTAGTCCATTTCCACAGCCATGTGGTTGCCTGAATCGTCCGGCCTGAAAGTGAAACGCTTGCCGCCGGGCCTCAGCGAATAACGCACGCTGTCAATGACTGCCGGGGCGGAGGTATTCAGATATATAGGCCGCGGATCCCAGTCCAGTGTGATTTTCAGCCAGCCGATCTGCAGGGACTCCGGATTGGCACAGGTCAGCCAGTACAGGCATCCGGTAAGGATGAGGCACGATAAAAGGAAACGGACAGTGGTTCTCATGGGCGCCTCTTGCCGCTAAAAGCGGTGTGATATATTGACACTCGCCCTTGTCTCGCGGAACGTCCGCGATCCCTCGAACGCCGCATGGGAGATGTCCAGCTTGACGGCGTCCTTTGCCGTGAGCTTGTACGCGGAATCCAGCCCGGCACGATAGACATTCATGTCCCTCACCATGGAAGATTGGATCAACAGGCTGCTTGACCATTTCTTCTCCAGCGCGTGAAACACGCATCTGAGCGAATAAACCTGCGTCACATAATATCCCTGGGACGCGCTGCGGCGGAAGGAGCAGCCCGCGGATCCGTTGAGGAGAAGCGATTCAGCCGGGCGGATGCTGCCGGTCAGACTGGCCGTGTGATAGCTGGAAACGGCCCGGCTGCCTGTCGCGTTTTTATCCGATGTCTGGAAAGTGTAGCGGACGCCCACCTGCCGGATCATGGATGAGGGACCGAAAGCCAGGGCCTGGTTTGTATTGAAAACGACATTGGAATACGTCCATTCCAGGGAATCCGCCGCTGCGGCCGCGTTCATCGAAAGGATGTTCAGGTCGAACGAAGACCGCAGCCTGTTCAGATTCCGGTTGAGAACTATCCGGAACTGGTTCCGGGTGTCTGTGGCCAGCTTCTGGCTGAGCACATTGTTGGATTTCCGGTCCCAGCTCAGGGAAAACCTGTTTTTACGGATTTGAAAGGATGTGGCGGCTTTCCATTCCTGCCTGTCGTTGATCGTGGAGGGGATGCCCAGCGACACATAACCGGGTCCGATATACGTGTAACCGGACGAGATTTTGAATTTGTCCAGGCGCAGGTCAAAACCGACCGTGCCCGCGAAATCCAGCAGGGAGCCGCTTCTCGGTTTATATACCGAGCCGATCAGGTCGCGCAAGAACTCCGGCGCATCGAGGCTGTCCAGATGGATCGGATAGAGCGTGATATCCCGGGTGAATGCGCTGCCGGTGCCTTCAAAATGCAGTTCCATGCTGTTTCGGAACAGCCGGATCATGCCCGCCAGCCCGGTCAGGAGATTTTCCTGCGGCAGTACGGAATAATACGGCCTGTCGATCCACAGCGTATCCGCCTCGTTTTCCAGGGTATCCGGGATCAGGTACCGGTAATCGGAGCGGGGTTGCAGACTGTGAATGTCGTCCTTGGCCTTCAGGATGATCAGGTCCAGGAAGGATCCGTTCCGGTGCTCATAACCCACTTTCCCGGCAGCCAAATACTGCGCGAAACGCTCATTGGCCTGAATGTCCGTGACCGCGCGGTGCGTGCGGCCGCCGCCCACTGCGAAACGCAAGCGGCCCGGCCAGAATTCCAGCCCGCCTCCCTCCACATTGACGCCCGAAAAGGTGAATTCTGAAAGGGGGCTGGAAAAATCCCCCAGATGCGCCCTGCCCCAGGCCCATGTCGGATGAAACCCGATCAGGTTCATGTCCCGGCTGAGATAGGATCCTTCGGTGGACCATAAGACCGTCACGGGCATGCTGAACTGCCGGGTGGCCTGAATCAATGCGTTGGCTGAAATCCTGCCCATGGAGGGCGGTCTCCGCCGCTCCGCCCCCTGGATGTTGTAGAGCTCGCCGACCATTTCCGAACTGCCGCTGATCTGGATTTGTTTGAACAGGAATTTTTCGATCCGCCGATCTTCCGGATTTCCCGGCTCCTGGCCTGCAATGCGGCCTGTTGCCACGAACAGCACTGCCCAGAGAATCTGGAAAACGGCCTTCTGTGCCCTTCGGTTTTTCATGATGCATTCCCTTGCGGCTGTCAGATGGTCCATTCGGAAAACGAGGGATCGTTTTCAGGCTAAATCTGCTGCAGCGCTTTGTCTGATTAATAATACCATTCAATGACCGGATGGCTCAATTCCAGATTGCTGGAAATGGACTCTCTGCACAACAGATGAGGTTATGCATATGGAAGGATCGATTTTTTTATCTTGAATGCCAATTATCACCTGTTATTGAAAAAAGATAAAAAGGACTGATGTAAAAATCAATACCTATTTGGCCGGTCTTTTTCGAATGACTCCTGAACGGAAACCGGCGAGAATCCGGTTTGATTTAATGAAAAGTTTTTATATATTATAAAAAATTCAAGCACCCCGCTGCAAGCGGCGTGGGAATCTTCGATCTGTAGAGAAGAAGACTTTTCAATTCGATCGTTTACCCCGGGGTAAGCGCTTGCTGTCAGATCCACGCCCAATACGATTTGTTTCCGGAAAGAACCATCATTATATTCACAGATGAAATCATCCAGGGGAGCGTTTTTTGGCAAGGATTCTCATCATAGATGACAGCGCGGACGTACGGGCCGCCCTGCACCGCGTGTTGACGGCCGAAGGCCATGAAGTGGAGGCTGTCCCGGACAGCGGCACCGGCATCCGGCTGCATCACGAACATCCGTTCGACCTGATCATCACCGACATCCTGATGCCCGAGAAGGAAGGCATTTCAACCATCATCGAGCTCAAGCAGGAATACCCGGGACTGAAGATCATCGCGATGTCCGGAGGGGGGGATTTCGAGCCCTATGGCTATCTGGATATTGCCAGGCGGGTCGGCGCCGGGCGCACGCTGCCCAAACCGTTCAAGCGGGAGGAAATCATCGAGGCGGTGAACGACGTGCTGACTCGGGGGGAGGAGCCTTCAGGCAAAGGAGAACCGGACTGACGCAAGCACGGGGATTTCCGGATTTCGACCCTGGATTAACTGAAGCAGGGTGAGAAACCGTAACCGACGGGATTTTAAAAAATCGCGACCTCCGGGAGGTCCCAAAAGACCTCCCGGAGGTTTTTTTTAGGATATGACCAGCTCGCAGTGCATGACGGTCACGGCCTTCCCGGTCAGCAGCACCCTGTCCCCCTGAAGCCGGACCTTCAGGCTTCCCCCGCGGGCTGAAGACTGGAAGGCGCGCATGGATTTTGTCCCCAGCCGTTCCCCCCAGAACGGTCCCAGGCAGCAATGCGCTGAGCCGGTGACCGGGTCTTCGTTGATGCCTGCGCCGGGCGCAAAGAACCGGGAAACAAAATCATATTCCGGAAAGTCCGATGCTGCGGTTACCATGACACCGCGCACCCCGTATTTTTTTAAGATGGACATGTCCGGGTCGAGCGAACGGACGGTTTTTTCCGAATCCGTCAGGACCAGATAATCGAAGCGGCTTTTTCCCATGAAAGAAACGGGCACATTCAACGCGGCCGCCATGCCGTCAGGGATGGGACAGGGTTCGGCCGGTGTGGCCGGGAAATCCAATTCGATCCCCTCTGTCGTCAATGCGGCTGTCAGCAGCCCGCTTTTCGTATGAAACCGTGCCTTCCCGGCACCGGGGAGCAGGCCGGTTTCATAGAGGATGTGGCCGGAGGCCAGAGTCGCATGTCCGCACATGTCCACTTCCACCGCAGGCGTGAACCAGCGGAGGTCAAATCCGTCCTTCCTTTCAACAAGAAAGGCGGTTTCGGAAAGATTCATCTCCCGGGCCACATGCTGCATCCATTCCTCTTTCGCAGGTTTTTTAAGAACGCAAACTCCGGCCGGATTGCCGGAAAAAGGCCTGTCCGTGAAGGCGTCAACCTGATAGATGATCTGTTGTGGCATGGGAGGAACCTTTCATATTGATAAACGGGCATTCTGAAAAAGGGAATCGGGAATAGGGGTTCGGAAAAGAAAGGGATTAGGGAGCAGGGATAGGATTTCGGGAAATCGAAAATCGTCAATCGTCCATCTTCAATCGGAAATGATCTCGTTCATCGTGCTTCGGGCATCGGGAAAAAACGGGGATCGGGGTTCGGGTATAGGGGTTTGACGATTTGATTCTCAATCCGCAATCCAAATTCCAAAATCATCAATACCCGTCTGGTCCCCTTTGGGCAACCGGATAAAAATACAGAACCAAAGCCTGAAATTCAAGTTCATTCCATTTAGCCCTTGACATTTTCCGCTTTTCGCAATATGATGATGGGGAGCGGACGAATCCGTTCGCGGGCGAATCCCCTCAGCTCGCCGCGGCGTAAGCAAACGGGCATCTATGTCTATTCCCCTGCGGATCGAAGGTCTCCCGGCAGCTCACTGCCGGGGAACTTCAATTATCGGCGAATGGAGAACAAACTGAAACGCACCCTGCTGCTCGATATCGACGGAACCCTCATTCAGCGCAGCCTGTTGCAGTGGTTTCTCGAATATCTGATCCGGAGGCGCAGGATACGCCTGCGCAACGCATTGAGGGAGGCCTTCCGGCTTTCCGCCGCATTCACACGGAAATTCTATCAATGGGAAATGTTCTATTTCCGGGGGTATGCCGTCAGCGACGTGGAAACCTGGGCCCGGGAATGCTGGGATCATGAAATGCGGGGTCGGGTTCACGAAGGGCTGATCCAACCGGTACGCGAACTTCAGGAAAAAGGCGCCGGAATCGTTCTGCTGTCCGGGACCATCCCTTGCCTGGCCGAGCTGTTTCACGACATTTTCCATATTGATGCGATCATCTGTTCAGAGCCTGAAATTCAGGACGGGAGGTTCACCGGCAGGCTCATCCGGCCGCACCCCTGGGGGATACGGAAATACCGGTACGCGGACCAGTGGCTGGCCGCGAACGGGCGCGGATGGGATCAAACCCTGGCCATGGGCAACGAATGGGTGGACCGTCATGTGTTCCGGCATTCCACACCGGTTGCCATCAGGCCGAGGCGCCTGCTGCGGTTTCTGGCATGGAGGAAAGGTTGGCCGGTTATCGATGATGTGGATGACGAAAATGCCGTGCGCAGAGTCATCGACGAACAGTGGCGGAAAATGACGGATCATTCCGGATATCCGCAAAGCCTGCCCGGGAGTTTGTGATTCAGGAAAGAGTGAAAGGTCAAAGCAAAAGAGGAGGGTCCGGTATGAGATTCTGGACATGGCCGAACCGTGTGACCCTGATGCGCATCGGCCTGCTGTTCATCATGGTCTTTCTGGTTTACGACCGGTCCTTCTGGCCGAGGCTGCTTGCTGCGCTACTCGCAATTCTGGTGATCGTGATGGACTGGCTGGACAATGGTTTGAAAATCGGCATGTGGTGTTCCGTGATCACAGCCGTTCTCTGTTTGGTGCGTGGCATTCCCGTCATCATCGAGGGATTGGCGTTGATCCGTGAAAAAGAGGCTTGACCGGATACCGTCGCATGGTTTGTCTCTGTTCTCCGGTCCGCGGGTCCGGTCTGTTCCGAAGCGGGCTTCGCTGCCTGAAAATCCGGCCGGGACAGCGTCCGCTTTCGGATGCAATGCCGGATCAATTACGGTTTTGCGGCACGAACGTCAATATCCTGACCGTCCGGCTGTGCTGCCGACGGGCTTTCCCGGCAAAAAGGCCTTGATTTTAAATTCGGGTTCGCTTATATTTTTCCGTCTTTTTTCCCCAGGCATCCGATCCGCAAGGCAGGCCAACACGGAGATCCACATGGATACGGTACACATCCTTTCAGCCGATCATTTTGGAAAAAACTTCATCCCTGCGGAATACCTTCCGGCGGGCAAGGATGAGCATTATCTCCGGGACATGCAGGCGGCCGGCCGGAATCGGAAATGGCGCCACCTGCGTTCGGACGAGGTCGAGCGGCTGGTGAAGAACATCAACACGGCGGAAAACTGGGACGAGATTCTCGTCACGGACGTTTTCGACCCGGACCAGATCAAGAACACGGATTTTTACGGACTCGTGCGCATCGGATCCGTTCGCCGGGCCGTTCTGGAGCATCATGATTTGCAGCATCCGGTCGGAATCACCAACAGCCAGATCATCGCCTGCGACATCGGAGACGACTGTGCCGTCCATCATGTGAGTCATCTGGCCCATACCCTCATCGGAAACCGGTGCATCCTGGCCAACATCCATGAAATGCACACCACGAATTACGCCAAGTTCGGCAACGGGATCGTCAAGGACGGCGAGCCGGAGGCCGTCAGGATCTGGATCGATGTGATGAACGAAACCGGGTGCCGGGGTATTTTACCGTTCGAGGGCATCATCCCGGCGGACGCCGCTCTCTGGGCCCGGTACCGGGATGACGAAACGCTTCAGGAAAAACTTCTCAGGATCACCCAGGCGTCCTTCGATTCGCGGCGAGGCTATTACGGCAGAGTCGGCGATCAATGCGTGATCAAAAATTCCCAGATCCTCAAGGACGTCAAAATCGGGGACGCCTGCTACATCAAGGGCGCGAACAAGCTGAAGAACCTGACGATCCGGTCGTCTCCGGACGAGCCCACGCAGATCGGTGAAGGCGTGGAGATGGTCAACGGCATCATCGGGTACGGCTGCCATATCTTTTACGGATGCAAGGCGGTCCGTTTCATCCTCGGGGACAATGCCAATCTCAAATACGGGGCGCGCCTCATCCATTCGTTTCTGGGGGACAATTCGACCATCTCGTGCTGCGAAGTGCTCAACAACCTCATTTTCCCGGCTCATGAGCAGCATCACAACAATTCCTTCCTCATCGCCTCCCTGGTCATGGGGCAGAGCAACATGGCGGCCGGGGCGACGGTCGGATCCAATCACAACAGCCGCGCGAACGACAACGAGATCCAGGCGGGCCGGGGCTTCTGGCCGGGCCTGTGCACCAGC
>JAFGEX010000228.1 GCA_016931355.1 bacterium | reverse complement strand
CACCGGACGCTTCAGAAACTGCTGCGGGACTCCCAGAGCCTGGAGGCGCGCCTGGGTCAGGTGACGGCCCGCCTGGATTCCCTAGAACAGGTCCGGGACCGGACCGTCCAGGACATGCTGCGCGAAATAGACGCGGAACTCGCGGAACAGCTTTCCATGCTGAATGCCGGGGGAAAAGAGGACTCGGGCGGGGATGTGATACCCCGTTTTCAGGAATTGCTCCAATGGAAAAGAGAGCTGGCCGCCAGACAGGGACCGGTCGCGGCCGCATCCAGGATGGGATTGAAACTCCGGATCCGGCCGGAAGACACGGCGCGGGAACTGCGCTGGAAGGGGGACATTCTGCTGGACCGCGAGGAGCGGTTCCGGAAGGAAGTGGCGATGATAGACGAACGGATACGATCCCTGCGCATCGAATCGGACGTCCGGAGAAAAGTGGCGGACATGACCCGAGAACTGGATCTCTTCGACGAACGCGAGGAGCTTCTGAATCATGTCGGCATCTATGCTTCCGCGAATGAGACGAACAATTCCAGATACTGGGACGGCACCGGCGCGGACAATGCTTTCCTGGATCCGGAAAAAATGACGGGCGGTGAGATCGCGCCCGGAGGGGAGGATGCGCAGACCATGGCGCTTTCCGAAAATCCCGCGGAACCGGGACGCGACCTTTTTCCGAGATCCCCCGAGGACATCGAGGCTTCGATCCGGAGGCTGGCCGCCCATCAAAAAGCCCTGAAGGCGCATGCGGACAGCCTGAAAACAGAATCCCGCCGTTTTTATGACGAGGCGGAGAAGAGAAGAAATCAGAATCCCAGGTGAAACGCGTCGCAACCACAGCCTTTCTGCTCATCCTGTTCCTCCAGGCGGTTCAGGCCGCATCCCGTTCGCCCTTTTATTCCGCATCCGTTGAATTCTCATGGGTGATGAGCGACAATGTGTTCGAATCCGTGGACCGACCCTATTCCGATCACGCAGGCAGGATGCTGGGGCATTTTGCAGCCCAGTACAGACGTTTACCGTTGCGCCTCGCATTGAGCGCGCAGGCCGGCCTGGAGGGATACTCGCAGTATTCAGCCGAAAACCGCTACATACACGATGCAGGCCTGGCCGCCGAATTTTCCCTGACGCGACACGCCGGCGCCGGGATGAGGGTGTCTTCCCGCTGCAAGAGGCTTTTTAATTCCGGTTCCGGGTACGACTCGCCCTCCCTGTCCCCCTTTCTGGCCATTCATCCATTCCGGACCCTGTCTCTGCATCTCTACGGCATGAAGGGTCATTCGGATTATGTTTCAGGCCGCTTTTTCGACTACGCGGAGACCGGCTTCGGCATCATGATCCGGTATCACCCCTTTTCCATTCTGAGCCTGACCTTTTCGATGAACCAGGACGATATCCGTTTCGAAAGGAGCATCTGGACCTACTTGCCGGACTCCCGGACATTCCAGATCCTGGACGAAAAACAGGAAGACGGCATCCGGACCTGGTCCGTCCAGGCGGAACTCTACTGGCATGCCCTGATCCGCATCGGATATTCCAGGCAGGCCTGCAGGTCCAACAGCTACGGATACGCCTACACCAGGCCCCAGTTCACACTCGTGGCTGCCAAGGCCCTGCCTGAGCGGCTCACGGTCAATTTCTTCATGCGCCTAGAGTGGAAAACCTATCGCGACTCCCTTGCCCCTCAATGGATCATCCATCCGGATTCCGAGACCGAAGAGAACAATTTCATCTGGTTGTCCCTGTCCAGAGACCTGTCCGGCAGCGTTGCATTGAAGGCGCAGACCGGATGGTACAGGAATGAATCCCCATTCCGGAACCGCTACTACTCGAAACATTTCTATTCACTGGGGCTTTGCGTCCGGTTTTAATTCTGTCATTCTCCGCAATAATCTGAGGAATCCTTGAAAATTTGAGGAATTTCAGGGGTTCGTATCCCGGCACAACAGGTCTTTGCAGGTTTTTTTTATATCAACAGGCCCCCTTACCGGATCCATCGGGAGCAAGGCCCGCCCTGAATCTGACAGCGAGCGCATTCCCCTTAGACTTACCGCAGGGCCTGCCCCGGGCTTCGATCCAGTGTAAGCGAGCGCATATAAAATTTTTTCCCCCTGCGGATCCAAGCGACCCGCCGCAAGCGGCGGGTCGCTTCAAATCCGCAAACCGCATGGATGGCGCCCTGTCGGGATGAAGCCGGTCCTGTCATCCTGAGCGCCGTGTTCATGGGGCGAAGGAGCCATGCCCTCATGACGGCTGGATTGATAAAACAAAAGCCGTCGGAAATTATTTTACCGAAAAATCATCGAGGACATCCAGTCATAACATTCCTGGCATATTCCTTGTATTGTTCGTTCAGGCAAACAAGGAGAAAACGATGAATCGGCTGATGCCCCGGGTCAATGAAAGAAAACCGTTCGAGCGGATTTCCAGATGGATCATGGTCATTCTCTGGGCCCTGCCTGCCATTCTGGCGAATGCCCAGTATCTAGACGAGCAGGTGCTTGAAAAGAGCTTCGAAAAGGCGGATTTCTTCTTCCATCCACATTCCCTCAATCCATACGGACTGGGTGGATTCGGCACTGCGCTGCCGGGCGTGCTGCACGAGTACCTGCTGGATCTGCAAATCAATCCGGCCTTCGTGTTGTCGGACTCCATCCAGGAACAGTACGCATACACGGATTTCCGCAGCAGCCGGGAGATGCGCAGCAAAACGGTTTATCCACTGTATGCGGATTTCGCCTCCTCCTCCAGCTATATACCCTATCCGATATATCTGACGGAGAGCCGGAAAGAACTCGAGCCCGTCTTCTCAGGCGCCTATTTCATCAGGCCTTTCAGCAGGGTGAAGCATCTGACCTTCGGACTGACCTATCAGATCATTTCCCAGGACGAGTCCTATTATTATATCCCGCAGGATATCTACACGTCCAATGTGGGATACGACTACAACGGCAACCGGGCGGCTGACGCGCAGAACATACCGGTCACGGACGTGTCGGGCGGTGATGACCGCATGCATCAGGAAGGCCATTTCATCAATTTCCACACAGGGTTGAAGATAATCCCGGCCCTGGACATCGGCATACAGGCTGGCCGCGTTGTTTTCGACCGGGACGGCGCGTACGGAAATTACAACCACTGGGATGACGGTTATTATTATTCCGGCAATTCCTCCTACGGCCGCGAGAACGCCAGGACCCAGAATTACAACCATTGGGACATCTCCGGAGGCTTGAATTTTCATCCGAATCCGAACACCACGGCCGGCCTCACGGCCGGCTGGCTGAAAGGCGACGTGAGCCAGGCGATGAATCAATCCCATTCCTCATTGTATCATTACAATTACGGGAGCAGCGCAAGCACGGACACGAACATGTGGTTCTCCGAAGGTTTTGACGCGAAGAGCTGGGACCATGACGGCGGTTCCTTATACGGCGGATTGAACTTGATCACCCGCAAGACGGACAAGGGATTGTTCTCTTTCCATTACAGCGTGTTGCGTGAAAAAGTGGATATGGCCGTGGCAGGATCCATCAGCGACACTTCCTACCATCGATACAGATACACGTCCGTGGATTATGAAAACGACTCGCGTTTCAACTCCTCCCTGTCGGATGAACGCTCAGGACAGGGGGATCAGAAGGCGTGGCGTCATTCCGCCACCGTGGCCGTGCAGCTCGAGCCTGAAGAGCGGACCAGGCTCAGGTTCGGCCTTCATCTCGAAAAGCACGATGTCGAGACGCATACGTCCGAAAACGTGCTGGCGGACCGTTTTTCGGACAACCGCTGGACCTGGCGGAATCCGGACAGCGAGGAGAATTCCTGGAATTACGAATCGGTCAAAGAGAAGAAGACGCTGAACTGGGACCTCAGGATCCGGACATTCAAGATACAAATACCGATTCTGATCACATACAGGATGAGCCGCGTAGCGGAGCTGCTCTTCGGCGTCAACCGGACGATTTCCAGGTGGAACATCACGGACCGGACCCTGGCTGTGTTCGATTACAGGGAAAAGATACGGAACACGGACAGGGAATACAGGGAACGTTTCGGCGAACGGTACACGGTCCCGACTGAAATCAGGACCGACGTGACGACGTCCGTCATGGCAGGCCTGACCGTCACACCTTCCGACTGGTTCAATATCAGACTGCTGGTTGTGCCCAGCTACGCGAAGACCTATTGGGGGAGCAGGTTCAGCTCGTATCAGTGGTGGATCGCATTCCAGCTGTTGAGATAATCCCTTTCAAACGGCCACACCCTTTTAAAGGTGCATGGCCGTTTTGAAACACCCGGGACCGACTCATGATCAGATGGATGACAGCCCTGTCCTGGCTCGCCGTATTGGCCGGATGCACCGGACGCCGCACAGTCAGCGGTCCGGACCTTTCCGGATCCTGGTATTACACGGCCTGGGATACGGCAGGCGCAGCAGTGGCGCACGGATGGTTCACCCTCACGCAAGGGGATTCCGGCTCTTTCGGCGGCCAATGGCATTTCGAGAAGACCGGAAACGACGAAAAGATAGGCCCGCAGGCAGGCAGCGACACCCTGGTGGGCGGCGTGGACGAAAAGGGCCGCGTGTGGATGGAGCTCAGGCCGGGTTGGCGGGACAACAATATTTTTCTGCTCGGCGTGATGGACAGGGAAAAGTATGAGGGGGAATGGAATTACCTCTCATTCACAGGACCCACAAACCACGGCCCTTTTCTGGCGGTGAAATGAAGCATCATCACCTCCGGGAGGTCCGCGACACCGATGCCCCTTGAAGGGATGACCTCCCGGAGGTGAAAGGGTCATTTTCGATTAAAGAGGGACGATTGATGATTTTGAATCTGACAACGCTCGCTTACCCCGCCCCTTGCGGCGTGGAGCTTCAATTTTGGATTGCGAATTCCGGATTGAGAAAATTCTTTTCAATCCGCAATGATCATAACGGAGGACATCAAACCATGAAATCAAAACCCCGACTGATCATCCGGGCCTGTCTGCTCGCCTGCCTCGCGTCCTTTCTGTTCGCGGATGTGCCTGTCCCCAGGCTGCACACTCCCCAGGTCCCGTACCTTCTGGACCCCATGCGTTTCCAAACCGTGGCGATGAAGGTGTTTCCCCTCGAGGCGTCGGGCATGATGCCGGACACCTGGTCGGATGCGCATTGGAATCCCGCTTTCCTCCTGCATGAAAAAAGGAAATCTTTGTATTTGGATTTCAGCGACCCATCAGGCGGTTCCGCAGTATCCGCGGTTTCCAGGCAAACGCCTCAGTATTTCACATCCGACCTCCTGGTCAATTCCAGATGGTATTCAGCAACCTCGGTGAGCGGCATGCGCAACACGCCTCTCTATCACTTCGCCGCAATATTCCCTGCAGGTGAAAGGCTGGTCATCGGGCTTGTCAACCGGTCCATATTTGACTATGGATCTTTCCTGTCCGAGAACGTCCCTGTCTGGAATGACGGCTGGGAGGATTACGAAAGCCGGACCGGAAACAAGGACGGTTCCGCGGTCTTGAAACGCATGGAATCGGATGAAAACCAGCAGACTGTTCTGGGGAATCAAGCCGAATTACTCATGGGATACAGGCTCTCGGAGAAAATCGACATCGGGGCGCGCATCGGGCATCTGGTTTACGACCGGGAAGGAACGCTTTACAATTCCCAGTGGTCGAACGATCCCCACACCTCCTTCGCCGACCTCTAGTTTCTCTTTCAGCCAAAGTGAGTAAAGTTTACGGCTGTCAATCTCATTTCGGCGTTCGACAT
>JAFGEX010000227.1 GCA_016931355.1 bacterium | reverse complement strand
ATGCGCAAATTCAGCATCGATGAATTGCCGCAGCTCATCAATGTCATCAAGGGAGACATGAGCCTGGTGGGTCCGCGGCCCCCCCTGCCTGCGGAGGTGGAGCTTTACGAATCGTGGCAGAGAAGGCGGCTCAGCATGAAACCGGGCATCACCTGCATCTGGCAGGTCAGCGGGCGCAACAAGGTCAATTTCAGCAAATGGATGGAGATGGACCTTCAATACATCGACCAATTTTCATTGTGGCTGGACTTCCGGATTCTGGTGCGGACCTTTTTCGTGGTCCTGACCGGATACGGAGCGAATTGAGAAGAGACGGCATCGCATCACCGGGAGGGAAATTTTATGCACATATGCGTGGTTGGAACGGGTTATGTCGGTTTGGTGACAGGGACCTGTTTCTCGGAATTCGGCGTAGATGTCACCTGCGTGGATTCCGATGCATCCAAGATCGAGATTCTCAAGGCGGGAGGGGTTCCGATATATGAACCGGGTCTGGACGCCCTGATCCGGCGCAATGTCCGGGAAGGCAGGCTCTCCTTCACCACGGATCTCAAGACAGCTGTGGAGCGCGCGCTGGTCATCTTCATTGCGGTGGGGACGCCGCCAAGGCCCGATGGATCCGCGGACCTCCAGTTTGTAGAGCAGGCTGCCCGGGCCATTGCAGAGGCGATGAACGGATACAAGGTGATCGTGAACAAGAGCACGGTCCCGGTCGGGACCGGGAAAAGGGTCCGGGACATCATCCGGGCGAGCCAGAAAAGGAAGCAGCCCTTCAGCGTTGTCTCGAATCCGGAGTTTTTAAGGGAGGGATCTGCAATCGAGGATTTCATGCGGCCCGACCGGGTCGTTATCGGGTCGGAGGATGCGGAGGCCGTCGCCATCCTGAGGGATCTGTACGCTCCGCTCTATCTTATCGAAACGCCGATCGTTTGCACCGATTTGGAAAGCGCGGAATTGATCAAGTACGCCTCGAACGCCTTCCTCGCAGTCAAGATCTCCTTCATCAACGAGATCGCCTCTGTGTGCGACCGCGTGGGCGCGGATGTGCATGCGGTCGCAAAAGGCATGGGCCTGGACCGCAGGATCGGTCCGAAATTCCTCCATGCCGGGCCCGGATTCGGAGGATCCTGTTTTCCCAAGGACACATCCGCTCTGGTGGACCTCTCGGCCAGGGAAGGCTATGACTTCAGGATCGTCAAGGCGGCCATGCAGGTCAATGCGATCCAGCGGCAGGCGGCCTTCGAAAAGATACGCCGGGTGGCCGGCGATCTCAAGGGGAAAACCATAGGCATCCTCGGCCTCTCCTTCAAACCGAATACGGACGACATGCGGGATGCGCCTTCCGTGGATGTGATACGCTGGATTCAAGAAGCAGGCGCATCCGTGCGGGCCTACGATCCGGCTGCCATGGAAGAGGCCGGCAAGGTTTTAAAGGACGTTGTTTTCTGCAAGGATGCCTATGATGCGGCCGCCGGCTCGGACGTGCTTGTTTTTATGACCGAATGGAACCAGTTCCGGAACCTGGATCTGGACAAGCTGAAACACATACTCAAAACGCCGGCTATGGCTGATCTCCGGAACATCTATGATCCTGAAAAAATGAAGGAGATGGGCTTCGCTTATATCTGCATGGGAAGGCCCCATCCCGATGCCCGGTCCTGAAATAGACATGGATAAAAGACCGGGGTTTTCATGAAAATCCTGATGCTTGCACCGGAGCCCATTTTCGAACCGCGCGGTACGCCGTTGAGCGTTGTCGGCAGATTAAAGGCTCTTTCGGACATGGGGCACGGCGTTGATCTATTGACCTATCCGTTGGGATGCGATGTGCATTTCCCCGGACTGCGGATATTCCGGACCTGCCGCATCCCCGGCATGCGCAGGGTGAAAATCGGCCCTTCCCTGGCGAAAATCCCGCTGGATTTACTGCTTTTCGGATTAACCCTGGTCCGGTTGTTGCGGAGCCGGTACGATGCGGTTCATTCCCACGAGGAGGCGGGATTGTGGGGATTGTTTCTGGCGCGTTTGTTCGGGATCCCCCATATCTATGACATGCATTCAAGCCTACCCCAGCAGATGACCAATTTCCGGTTTTCCGATCATCCAGGCGTGATCCGCTTTTTCCAGTCCCTGGAAGCCTGGGTTCTGAAATATTCCCGCGCGGTGATCACTATTTGTCCGGACCTTTTCGAACATGTCAGGCGATTGCCGGGCGGGGGATCCTTTCTGATCGAAAATGTGGTGGATTACGGCATGATTTTCGGGGAGAAGGACGAATCTGGGGCGATACAAAAACGATACGGATTGACCGGGAAAAAGGTGGTGCTGTATGCCGGCACCTTTGAGCCCTATCAGGGCATTGATTTGATCACCGAGAGCGGCAGGACCGTTATTCGAAAGGACTCCCGTGTGCGGTTCATGCTGGTCGGCGGGAATCCCGCCCAGGTGGCGGAACAAGCGGACAGGGTCCGCGCCCTCGGATTGCTCCCCTATTTTATTTTTACAGGCCAGGTGCAGCCCCAGGAAGTGGGAAGTTACATCCGTGTCTGTGATGTGCTGTTGTCACCGCGCATGTCGGGCACCAATACGCCGCTTAAAATCTACAGTTATCTGAAGTCCGGGAAACCCGTGGTGGCGACCCGTTTGTGGACGCACACCCAGGTCCTGGATGACCGGATTTCCGTACTCACGGAACCCCGTGCAGATGCATTCGCCCGGGGCATACTGTCCCTTCTGGAAAATCCCGCAAAAGGCAGGAGAATTGCGGAAAAGGCCCGCAAAACCGCTTCCCTGAAGTACGGGTACGGTGATTATTGCGACAAGTTGTCCGCCGTGCTGGGCGCTGCAACCAGGGGGGGCGGCTGAAGATGTGCGGTATCTGCGGCATTCTATTCAAAGAGGCAGGACGCAGGCCCGAACCGGAGTGGTTACGGCGCATGTGCGATGCCATGCGCCACCGGGGTCCGGATGACGAAGGGCAGAAGATCCTGGGCAGGGCCGGCCTCGGCATGCGCAGGTTGTCCATCATCGACCTGGATACCGGCCATCAGCCCATGGGAAACAAAGACGGCTCCGTCTGGATCGTTTTCAACGGCGAGATTTACAATTACAGGGAACTCAGGCGCGAACTGGAGGGGCTGGGATACAGGTTCCAAACCCGCAGCGACACGGAGTCCATCCTGCACGGATACGAGGCCTGGGGCGAATCCGTTTTCGAAAGGCTGAACGGCATGTTCGGCATTGCCATCCGGGATTGCCGCGAGGACAAACTGCTGCTGGCGCGGGACCGGCTCGGGATAAAACCCCTGTACCTCTATGAAGATGATGAAAAATGGATTTTCGGATCAGAGATCAAGGCCGTTCTTCAATGCCCAGGCGTGCGCAGGCGTATTGATCCCGAATCCCTGGACCGTTTCATGACATTCGAGTACATCCCTGCGCCCGGATCGATTTTTAAGGACATCCGGAAGCTGCAGCAGGGTCATTATTGCCTGATCAGGGGCTCGAATCAGCAAAGCATCCGACCCTTCTGGAAATTGCATCCTGCGGAGAAGCCCTGGAAAGAAGATGAGGCTGCTCAACGCCTGCGTGAGCTGGTCCGGGATTCCGTACGATTGAGGCTGATATCCGATGTGCCGCTGGGAGCGTTCCTCTCCGGGGGAATTGACAGCACGACGGTCGTCTCCCAGATGGCCGGATTGATGGACCGGCCGGTCAAGACTTTTTCAATCGGGTTCAAGGAATCCTCCTACAACGAACTGGAGTACGCCCGGGCCGTGGCGGACCGGTACGGCACGGAGCATCATGAATTCGTCATCGAGGCGAAGGCCCTGGATCTGGCGGAAAAGCTTGTCGGATTCCTGGACGAGCCGCTGGGGGATTTTTCCATTTTCCCGACCTATCTGGTTTCCCGGATGGCCAGGGATTTCGTCACAGTATGCCTTTCCGGAGACGGCGGGGACGAACTGTTCGCCGGATATGATGCATACCGGGCGCAGCGTTTCGACAGGCAATTTTATCACAAGCTCCCCAGGGTAGTCAAACGCCGCCTGGTGGAGCCCGCAGCGCGTGCGCTGCCCCCCACCGAAAAGAAAAAAGGGGCCATCAACAGTTTCAAGCGTTTCATTGACGGAACCCGGTTGCCCAAATCCCTTCATCATGCCCGCTGGATGGTTTTTCTCGCAGAGGAAGAGCGCGGGCGGCTTTTCCGGGAGGATTTTCTCCCGGCAGGGCGGACCGGCACATATGATTTCATCGAAAGGGTTGCAGGAGAAGCGGAGGGGCTTCACGACATCACGCGCATGGGCTATATCGACGTCCAATCCTATCTGGCGGACGATATTTTGGTCAAGGTGGATCGCATGTCCATGGCTGTTTCCCTGGAAGCCCGGGTCCCGCTTCTGGATCACCGGATCGTGGAATTTGCCTTCACCCTTCCGCCTCACCTGAAGATGAGGGCGCTCAAGACCAAATATCTCCTGAAGAAAGCCTTTCATGACGATTTTCCCCCGGAGATCCGCCGTAGAGGCAAACAGGGATTCAGCATACCCATCAAGAACTGGATACGCGAAGACCTCAGAGGCATGATGACGGATCTGCTGGCGGAGAGGCGCTTGAAACAGCAGGGTTTCTTCAACCCGGTTTTCGTTCATCAAATGATGCGCGAGCATCTCGACGGCAGGGAAAACCACAGTCACAAACTCTGGGCCCTGATGGTTTTCCAGCTCTGGTACGATCAATACGGCGTGAAAGGCTGAGGCATGAAACCTGATGAAAAAACGAATCTGACAGAGAGCGCATTCCCCGAGGCAAGACGCGGGGCAAGCGAGCGAATCCAAATGTCTTCATCCTCAAAAATGGAAGCTTCCCGCTGCGAGCTGCCGGGAGGATGCAATCCCCTGACGCAAAAAATCGCGGAATACTGGAACGAACGCATACACGATCTGGCCGTTGCCAAACATCCGGCCGGGACCGCAGGTTTTTTCGAGGATCTCGCGGAATACCGTTTCGACAAGCTGAATTACCTTCAGTCCTGCGTGGATTTCACCCGATTCAAAGGAAAAAAGGTGCTGGAAATCGGATGCGGTGCAGGCATCGATGCGGTTCTGTTCGCCGAAAACGGGGCGGATTACACGGGCGTGGATCTCTCCGGTACCGCCATTGCGCTGGCGGAGAAGAATTTCGGATTCCGGGATTTGAAGGGCGCTTTCCGGGTCATGGACGGGGAGGAGATGGATTTCCCGGATGAGACTTTCGATGCCGTGTATGCCCATGGCGTGCTTCAGTACGCGGCGGATGCTGGGCGCATGGTCCGGGAAGCCTTCCGGGTTTTGAAGCCGGGCGGGGAATTCATCGCCATGGTGTACAACCGTGACGGCTGGCTCAACAAGATGTCCAGATTTTTCAAGGTTGAACTGGAACATCAGGATGCGCCGGTGCTGAACATGTACTCGATTCGGGAATTCCGGGAAATATTGGCGCCTTTTGAAAGGATCACCATGGTCCCGGAAAGGTTCCCGGTCCGGTCGAAACTGCATCACGGATTGAAGGGTTTCCTGTACAATACTTTTTTTGTGGGGACATTCAACGCGATACCCAGGCCGCTTGTCCGGAAATGGGGCTGGCATTTGATGGCCTTTGCAAGCAAGCGTTGATTTTTTAAAGGATGAAGAGAAGCCGTTTTGGGCCGGCGGGCGGACTTGTCATCCGTTCAAACAAACGGCGGACAGATGCTCCTGAAAGCCCGGCGGGTATGCCCGGCATTCCGCCGGGGAGGGATTCAAAAACAGATATATTTTATCCGGAGGAATACACTCACGATGATGAAAAGGGATTTGAACCGGCTGAAAGATGAAACCTTCGATCTGGTTGTGGTGGGCGGGGGCATCTACGGAGCGGCCTGCGTGTGGGAAGCGGCTTCCCGCGGCCTCTGCGCAGCTCTTGTCGAGAGGGGTGATTTCGGCTGCCGGACCTCGGCGAACAGCCTGAAAACCATTCACGGCGGCCTCCGGTATTTGCAGACTCTGGACATCAAGAGATTCCTCGAATCGGTTCGTGAACGCAAGATTCTGATGCGCATCGCGCCCCATCTGGTGCACCCGCTGCCTGTCGTCATGCCGGCATACGGCCATCTCATGAAGGGGCCCGAAATCCTGCGGGCCGGACTTCTGGTTAATGATGTCCTCTCCTTCTCCAGAAATTTCGGCATGGATCCGTCGAAACGCATCCCTGCCGGCAGGATTCTTTCGAAGCGTTCCTGCGTTGCATGCATCCCCGGGATCGACCACCACAGGGTCACCGGCTGCGCGTCCTGGACGGATGCCCAGATGTACAATTCCGACCGGGTGCTTCTGGCCTTCATCCGGTCCGCCGTGGAGGCGGGCGCCTGTGCGGCGAATTACCTCCCCGCGGAAGGACTGCTGCGCAGCGGAAAATCCGTGGAGGGCATCGAGGTGCGGGATGTTTTTACCGGAGAGCGCTTCCCGGTCCGTGCCCGCATGGTGCTCGATGCATGCGGGGCCTGGATCGCCCGCTGGAACCGGGAGGATGGAGGGCAGGCGGGCCGTTATTACGGGAAACTTTCGACAGCCATGAACCTCGTCATCGAACGGGAGCTGCTGCAGAATCGTGCGGCCGGCATCATGAGCCGTTTCAGGCACGAGGGAAAAAACGGGAAGACCTTCAAGGGATCCCGCGTTCTGTTCATCGCGCCCTGGCGCCAGTTCACGATCGCAGGGACATTCCACAGGCCCTACGAGGGCGATCCGGACGGCATGAAAGTCACGGAATCCGAGATCCAGGAGGCGCTTTCGGAAATCAACCGGGCGTATCCCGGGGCGCCCATCGAAAGACGCGAAGTGTCGTTCGTCCACAAGGGATTTCTGCCCATGGACGGACTCCATGACAGGTCCGGAGAGGTGCTTCTGACCAAGCATTACCGGATCAACGATCACGGCCGTTCGGAGGGCCTTGAGAATTACATCAGCCTGGCCGGAGTCAAGTACACGACGGCCAGGGACGTGGCGGAAAAGGTCGTGACCCTTGTGCTTCAAAAATCCGGGAAAGCGGCGGGCCGTTCGCCGACGCGTTTTTCATTCATCGGTGGCGGCGACATACACCGGTTTGAGCCGTATCTGAACCAGGTCATGATGAGCAACGCCTACAGGCTGAGCGGCCGGATGTTGAATCACCTGGTCCGGAATTACGGATCGGATTATCCGGACATCCTCAAAATCATTGAAGAAAACAGGGATTGGGCCGAACCTGTCAACGGATCGCCTGAAGTCCTGAAGGCCGAAATCGTGCATGCGGTGCGCTGCGAAATGGCCCTGAGGCTGTCCGACACCGTGCTCCGCCGCACGGATCTGGGATCCGGAAAACACCCCGGCAGAATGGCCCTGGAGGAATGCGCCCGTATGATGGCCGGAGAGTTGAAATGGGACGAGGAAAGAATTCAATCCGAAATACGGGAAACGGAAAGGCTCTATCCCGCTCAGCCGTCCTGACCGGAAAGGAGAATGTCGCCTGATGAAGAAAATACTGGTTACCGGCGGTTCGGGATTCACGGGCGGACATCTGTGCCGAAGGCTGGCAGGATCCGGCTGTGATGTGCGCACGCTTGTTTTGCCCGGACAGGATGTTTCCTCCCTGGAAACCGCAGGCGTCACGATCATCCGGGGTGATCTGGTCCGGCGCGAGACCCTGGACGAGGCTGTCCGTGGCGTGGACACTGTTTACCACATCGCAGCGGTCTATCATGAAGAAAACATACCCAGGCAGCTTTTCTGGGACGTCAATGTCGCGGGAACGCGGAACATGCTGGAGGTGTCCCGGGCAGCGGGAGTCAGGCGTTTTGTGCACTGCAGCACGGTGGGCGTACAGGGCGAGATTGCGCATCCACCCGCCACAGAGGAGGCGCCGTACAGACCCGGTGATTATTACCAGCAATCCAAGATGGAAGGGGAGCTGGCTGCCCTGGAATTCGCCCGCAAGGGGATGCCGGTCGTCGTTTTCCGGCCGGTCGGCATCTACGGCCCGGGGGACAAACGGTTTCTAAAACTGTTCAGGCATATTCAATCCGGGCGCTTCAGGATGATCGGATCCGGGAAAGTATTGTATCATCTGACGTACATTGACGATCTGGTTGAGGGGATACTGCTGACCGGCACGGTGCCGGGCATTGAAGGGGAGGTTTTTACGCTTGCAGGCGGGGAGTACGTCACATTGAACGAACTGGTACGCATCATTGCGGAGATCCTGGGCGTGAAAATATCAAAGCTGCACATCCCGGTCTGGCCTGTCTGGACCGCCGGCGCCCTGTGCGAGCTGGCCTGCCGTCCCCTGCGCCTTTCTCCTCCCCTTTACAGGAGAAGGGTGGATTTCTTCATTAAGGACAGGGCGTTTGACATCGGCAAGGCCCGAAAGCATCTGGGCTATCAACCGCGGGTGGATCTGCGCACAGGACTGGCAAACACCGCCGAGTGGTACAGCAAGCAAGGGTTTCTCAAGTGAAAAGCGCAAGGCGTACAGGATACACGCGGATCGGATTTCCCGGTATGATACAAAAGAGGCATGAAAATGCTCGTCGGCGCGGCTGGACATAAATTTTTCAAAAAAATCCGGATTCTCTGTCCTGAAAAGCCGAAGGCAGACGATCCATTCCAGGATGACGGCATTTTCATCGGATTTCTGCCTGATCCAGGCGGCAAGCCATGCTCCGAAAGAGGATTCTGGGTCGACGAGTCCCGCCGGAATTGCCTGGCATTCGAAGGGGAAATCTACAACCGCGATGAGATCCTCCGCCTCTCGGGGGCGGAGACGGATGCGGAAGCGCTGTTCAGGCTGTATCGAAAACAAGGCAGGCATTTTCTGGACCGGATCAACGGCGCGTTCAGCCTGGCGGTCTGGGACGGCATGCACCAAAACCTCTTGATCGCCACGGATCCCATGGGCATTTACCAGGCCTTTTTCCGGGCCGAGAGCGGGGGCTTGGCCTTCAGCTCGAGGCTTTTTCCAATGGCGGAATTTCAAACCGGGCCAGGTCCTGCTGCAGCGCCCCTTCTCGAATACCTTGTTTTTTGCTACAACATAGGAGAGGATACGTTTTACCCCGGCATCAAGAGGCTGAAACAAGGCCATTTTCTGGAATGGAATGATTCCGGGCACTCGGTCTGCAGGTATTGGAAACTCGATTTTGATCCGGACAAAGGCCTGTCCGAATCCAAGGCAATAGAGGCTGTAAGGGATGCACTGAAGGAATCGGTTCGTCTGAGGATGCGGCCTTCCCGAAAACCGGCCGCATTCCTGAGCGGAGGGCTGGATTCTTCAACCGTGGTTTCCATGCTCGTCCGTAACGGCGCGGACGATTGCCGCACCTTTTCATTCAGGTGCAGGGGCGAATCCTTCGATGAATCCCATTATGCGGAACTGGTCTCAAGCACCTTCCGGACTCAGCATCAGGTTGTTGAATATGTTCCTGAATCGGTGTACGAGGCCGGGGACATGACCCGGCTCATGGATGAACCGTTCGAGGATGTAGGGATCAGTATCGCGACCTACATTCTGTCCAGGGCCGCGTCCGAGACGGGTGCGGATCTTTTTACTGGAGACGGGGGAGACGAGCTTTTTGCAGGACACCCGGTTTATCTCGCGGATAAAGGCGCCAGGCTGATCGGCTGGATTCCGGATATTTTTCTCGATCCGGTGTTTGCACTCGGCCGAAGACTGCCCGACTCAGAGAGAAAAAACGATTGGAAAGTCAAGATCAAGCGTTTTTCGGAAAGTTATGCCTTCCCCAAAAGCCTCGGAACACATCGCTGGCGAGCCTATTACCTGCCGTCCGAACTCGGGAAACTCTTCAATCCGGATTTCGCACGTCCCCTGAACCTGTTGGCGGCCTGTGCCAGCCGCATTGCAGTGAATGAAGAGGCCGGTTCCGCGGATCCCCTCGGACGCTCCCTGTATTCGGATTATCAGAGTGCTGTTCAATTCTACATGCGACGGATGGGAATGGCCAGGTCTTTCGGACTCAAGCCCAGATTCCCCATGCTGGATCCGGGCCTCGCGGCTCTTTGCGCGTCCATCCCTTCCGGAATGAAAATGCCGGGATTCTCGGATACCAAGCCCCTTGAGAAAAAAGTGGCGGGGCCTTTTCTGCCCGATGCCGTGGTGAACCGGAGGGATAAACTCGGCCACAGCATTCCCATGAAGAACTGGATCAGGGATCAT
>JAFGEX010000226.1 GCA_016931355.1 bacterium | reverse complement strand
CCGGATGCGTTGTCCGGATCCATGAAAACCGTACTGGCGACGTTGTAAATATTCCCCCCGATGTATTTCCCGATGAAATCCGGCCACCAATCCGCGACCAAAGCTTCCATGTATTCCAGGATGGCCCGTATCGAATGCTTCTTGTATGCCCCCCCCATATCATGAAATGTGTTGCGAAGGCCCCATGCAGCATATCTGGGATCGTCATAGAGATACTTGATCAACGCGGACATGCCGTATCCATGCGCGTGCGTGTATGTTTCCCCCAGCAAGCCTGCAGCCATCCCCTCAAACGGCGCCATCTCGTTCCGCCGGAAACGGGCAGGCGACTGGAAAGGCTCCGGTTCCGCGAATTTCTCCTCCGCCCAGGTGACGACCGCTGTGACCAGCCAGCGCACATCCTCCCGGTTGATGTCCACATAACCCTTCAAGGCCTCGATCAGCAGGCTGCAGCCGAATGCGTTTTTCAGATCCGGAGACCGCGCATCATCCTCCACCCAGGATCTGTTCACGCAGGCGAAAAGGTTCAGATAATACTGAACCATGTGGACGCTGTTTTCACCATCCGCGACATAAACATGTACCGGCCAGTGCCAGGTCACATCGTCAAATTTCAGAAAGATGGGGCCGGTGACGGCCCAATAACACTCATCCAGCAATCCTTTCAGCCGGTCCAGCCGCGGTTCGATTCCCGAGGGATAATGGATCACAAAACGGGGGCTGGACTCGTCCGTTTTCATGTCCGAAAAGCCTCTGGCCTCCATACCGGCCTGTTCACCTGCTTGACGCAGGCCGCCTTTCCCGATCCCGTCCGCTCCGGGCACAGCCAGATGGCCCACTAAAAATCCCGAGGAGTCCGCAGCGGCCAGCATTTCATAAACCATAGAGGAATCCCCGGCCACCGGGTCCGCGCCCATCCTCCCCAGCCCGATGAAGCTTTCATTTTTCAGCGCGCCCGTGAAACGCAGAGCCATCCTCAGCGGTTTCGCATAATCGTCCGGGAGCCCTTCAATGCGGAAGACCGGCGTCACTGCATTTTCTCCGGATGACGGGGATGAGACGGCATAGAGAGAAAGCGCGGTCTCCGAATCCAACGCGCCTTGCGGCACGGTCAGGATGAATCCGTCCGACTCGAGCGTGCCGCCGGAAGGGCCGATGCTCTGAGAGGCCAGCGGGGTATCCGTGCTTCCTCCGGGTGACGCGGGATTTTTCTTGGAGCAGGAGAGAGCGGCGAGAAGCCAAAGGAACAGGATGATGCTTTTCTTGGGGAAAGCGAAGACATGGCGCATGGAACCTCCCTGTTGATCCGCAACGGACGGCCGAAATAAACGATCGGATGGAAAATGAACTGCCCCGATGCAAGCAGCCGGGCATTAAAAGAAATCCCAATTGATCATACGCCCCAAGCGGCGGGGGATAGCCCTATCGATTAAAAAGAGTATAAGAATTTTTTTGAATGGAATCAAGAAATGATCCTAATAGATGCTCAGAGAATATCTTTTCAATGCGCAGCCTGATGCGGAGAAATGGCTTGATGGATCCGGATGAAAGCCTCCATTGCGGGCTGCAGGGGAGCTTCCATTTCCCGTCCCATTCAGCGAGCCGTCATATCGCGGCATCCCGTTTTTGGATACGACCCAAATCCATGTGGAAAAGGCGGTGGCGCAAATATTGTAACATCGATGATATCCGGGCGGCTGTCCCGGCGCCTAAGGACGAAGCCCCGGGATGACTGATCAAGAGGTTTTTCCAATCATGCCTCTTTTTTCTTGATTTTATTGGACATGTTACAATTCATAAAGGAGCGGGATGAAATCGGGGCGTTTGACGGGCAGGTCTTTCATCCTCATTCTTTTTCCGTTTCTATTTGCATTTCTCATTTCATTTTTTGATTGCACCCGATCCGGCAGGCTAGAGAAAGACTGCTTCTGGAAAACCGGCCATTCGCCGGAAGAAACCGGCCGCCTCGTGATCGAGGACCTGCTCGCCAGGCCGGGATTCATGATGTACAGGACCGATTTCTGGACCGGATTACATTATGCCGAGGCATGCGCGGGATTCGGGGCTCTACGGCTGGCGGGCCTGCTGAAGGATGCCGCGCTTCTCTCGGAACTGACAGCCCGGTACTCCGGAGTCGTTGAAGACGGCCTGGTCCGCGACGCGGCACATGTGGATGCGAACGTGGCCGGCATCCTGCCTCTGGAATTGTATCTGCAGAACAGGGATGAAAAGCATCTGAATCAGGGATTGGACCTGGCGGACAGCCAGTGGCAGGATCCCCTGCCGGACGGATTGACGCGTCAGGCGCGGTTCTGGATCGACGATGTGTGGATGATCGTGAGCCTGCAGACGCAGGCCTGGCGTGCCACAGGGAAAGAGGTCTATCTCGAACGGGCGGCCCTGACCGTGCATACATACCTCGAAAAACTGCAGCAGCCGAACGGCCTTTTTCATCATGGGGAGAACGCGCCCTTTTTCTGGGGAAGAGGCAACGGCTGGGTGGCTGCGGGCCTGGCTGAACTGCTTTCCGAATTGCCTTCGCATCATCCCCTTTTTCCGTCCGTTTTGAACGGATACAGGAAAATGATGGACGCCCTGCGGCGCCATCAGGCCGGAGACGGCATGTGGAGGCAGGTGATCGACCGGCCGGATGCCTGGAAAGAGACTTCCTCCACAGCGATGTTCGGCTACGCTGTGACGGTCGGGGTCCGGAAGGGTCTGCTCCCGGAAGCGGAATTCACGCCGGTCTATCAAAAGGCCTGGAATGCGCTTGCGGAACGCATCGATGACAGCGGCAGGCTGACGGATGTATGCGCTGGGACCGGGAAAAACGCGGATATCCGTTATTATCTTGACCGCCCCCGCAACTCCGGTGATCTGCACGGCCAGGCGCCGGTGCTGTGGTTTGCGTACAGCCTGATGACTGAACCGGCAATCCGGACCGGACGATCTGGGGACTCAATCTGAACGATAAAAATCCAAGGAGGGACTCAAGGATGATACCAAGAAGGTCGCATCCCAAATGGGAGGCACTGGTCAAAGGGGATATCAGGCCCAACTTCAAGGTCTTTTCCGGAAACATGATGCTGAGCCAGCTCTCCAGATCCATCCGGAACGATGATTCCGAAGGAAACATCAAGGCATGCATCGACAAGGCCTATGCGTTTTTTACGCGCTTCGAACAGCTGTTCAGCGCTGAATTGAACCGGATTTTCAGATAGGAGGTTTTTCATGTTACTCACACCCCAGGAAACAGCCCGGAAAATCAAGGACGGCGGCACGCTCTACCTGGCCGGAGATGAAAAGGTATTGCGCGGGCTGCCCGCCGGGAATTGGATCGGCGGGACCATCCCCTATTTCATGACCCGTTCGGGCGGGCAGATCAGCAGGGATAAAATTTTTGTTCATGAACAGGATGCTTCCGTCATCAAGACCGAGATCAAATGGTACGGCGAAAATAATCTTGAGAAAATCGTCGATGACTCGCCGGATCGCGGCTTCAGCATCCTGATCATCCCCGCCATGAGCTCGGTCCATGTCCGATATGCAGAAGAGGCGCCGAATTATAAAAATATTTTTTACAAACAGATCATCGGATGGATCTCAGGCGTTCATCTGGACGATTTGGGCGCTGTCACCCCAAAGGTGGCGGACGGGAAGACCGGCGAACTGTCTGATCAGAAAGCGATCGCATTGCATGCAACGCTTCCGGACGATAAAATCGCCTCGATCGGGATCATCAACATCTTCCAGCAGGGCGACGGAGACACGATCAGCTTCCCGGAAAAGGGATTCCAGGTGAGAAACTGCCTGGTGAACGGCCGTGAAATCCAATTTGCGGAGTATCTGAAACAAAACAAGGTGGACACTCAGCTTCCCCTGGTGGCGAACTATCACGGTGCGATGGTCAATGTGAGTTTCCAGAAAATCGATGAGGCCGGCAGAACCGTACACCTCTATGCACCGGTCTTCAAGGACATTCAGTACAAGATCGCAGCGCCGGTCGAAGATTATGTCCGGTTGTTTCAATCCCATCTGCCGGAAGGTCTCGTCAAACCCGCTTTTTCATGCAACTGCATATTGAATTTTCTGTATTCCAGGCTGGAAGGGAAGAAAACCGGGGACATCACAGGTCCGATCACATTTGGAGAAATTGCCTATCAGCTGCTCAATCAAACGCTGGTTTATCTCACCATCAACAAGGCAACTTAAGCCGGGGACCGCTTGACAGGCGCCGGCCGGCTCTTCAGGGCCGGCCGGATCAGCCCGAGCCTTCTTCTTTCAAATCAAATCCCGCCTTCATCTGTGGAGTCCGCCTGATTGAATCGCCCGGGCATCGCGCTGCCAAGGAATCTTGGTTCTGTAGAAAAAAATGGATATATATTCATTCGCTGACCCCGGGTCAAGGCCCTGGGCAAGCCCAGCGGCAGACACCTGCGAATGCGCGCGGTGGCAGATTGAAGGTCCCCACCAGAAGCGGCGGGGAATCTTCGATCTGTAGGGGAGAATTTTGTTTATATTCGCTCGCTGACCCCGCGGCAAGCCAAGGGGAATGCGCTCGCCGGCAGATTCCATCATGCCGGTGCAATGTTTTACAATGTTTGACTTGACTATCTCGGGCCGTTTCTTTAAAATTTTTACCGGTCTCTCCGTTCTTCATCCAGGGATGAAGAACGTCCGGATGGCGGGATCTCACCCAATTTTTAACCTTAAAACAGGGGATAGAGGACATGCGGAAAATATTTTTCATTTCAATCCTGGGACTATGCCTCCTATCCTGCGGGAATCCTGTAGCAAAAATCTCAGGCGAGCTCAGGCAATGGCATACGGTGACGCTCTCACTTAAAGGTCCCAGGGCGGACGAGAACGGCGCTGTCAATCCCTTCCTGGACTACCGCCTGGAGGCGGTTTTCACGCATGGACCCAGGTCGTTCCGCGTTCCGGGGTTTTTTGCCGCAGACGGGGATGCGGCCGAAACAGGGGCGGTTTCAGGCGACTGCTGGCAGTTGCGTTTCACGCCGCCTGAGACGGGCCTGTGGGAATACCGGATTTCCTTCCGCGAAGGACCGGGTATTGCGGTAAACGATTCAGTCGGAATCCCTGTTGCGGGAATCGACGGACTGTCCGGATCCTTCGTAGCCGGAGAGACGGACAAGAAGGCTCCGGATTTCCGGGCAAAGGGAAGGCTCGGTTTCTCCGGCAAACGTCATCTGAGGTTCGAGGGCACGGGTGAGTATTTCCTCAAGGCAGGGGCGGACAGCCCGGAAAACTTCCTGGCATTTTCGGATTTCGACGGAACGCCGCCGAGCCATCGTTACGCTCCGCATGTCAAGGACTGGAAGCCGGGCGATCCGGTGTGGCGCGGCGGAAAGGGAAAAGGCATCATCGGAGCCCTGAATTATCTGGCATCCAAGGGCATGAACTCCGTTTACTTCATCACCCTGAACGTCATGGGCGACGGAAACGACGTGTGGCCGTGGACGCGGCCCGAGGAACGCCTGCGATTTGACGTGAGCAAGCTGGAGCAATGGGAAATGGTATTCGGGCACATGGAAAAGTCCGGGATCATGATGCATCTTCTGACGCAGGAGACGGAAAACCAGCTCCTGCTCGACATCGGCAACACGGGCGTGCAGAGGAAACTCTACTACCGGGAGCTGATTGCCCGTTTCGGGCATCATCTTGCGGTCACCTGGAATCTCGGTGAGGAAAACGGCCCTGCGAACTGGATACCGCTCGGCCAGACCGATGCCATGCGGAAGGAAATGGCCGCGTACCTGAAAAATATCAATCCGTACGATCCCTTCATCGTCATCCACACCCATTCGGATCAGGGCAACCGGGATCCTGTGATCAGGCCCCTGCTCGGGAACAGGGACATTCAGGGCCTGTCCCTGCAGGAGGCCTCGCCTGAAAATGTGTACCGGGTGACGGCCCTATGGATTGCGGCATCGCAAAAGGCAGGCGCACCCTGGGTGGTTTCCTTGGACGAGATCGGGCATTACACGACAGGCGTGGTCCCGGACAGCTGCGACCCCTCTCACGATCCGGTGAGGATGAACGCCCTGTGGCCTCATCTGATGGCAGGCGGCGCGGGAGTGGAATGGTACTTCGGAGGCGATTATCCGCACAATGATCTGAACTGCGAGGACTGGCGCAGCCGCGAAGCCATGTGGGACCAGACCCGGCATGCAGTGGAACTGTTCCGGGAGTATCTCCCCTTTTGGAAAATGGAGCCGCGCAACGACCTGCTGTCCGGATCGCCGGGATACTGCCTGGCTGCTCCGGGCGAGGCCTATGTATTGTATCTGAAATCCGTCGTTGCGCCTGCGGTCGATCTGGGCCCCCGGGCTTCTTCCTATTCGGTTTTCTGGCTGAATCCCAGGGACGGAGGCGGGTTAAAAAAAGGCAGCATTGAGAAAATATCAGGAAAGGGGATGCAGAAGATCGGAATACCGGCGGGGGACCAGGATATGGACTGGACGGCTTTGATACGCAAATATCCGAAACAATAAAAATGGAGCAATCATGAAGAAAAGGTCCTCAGTAAAAATCCGTCCCGGGCTTGCCTGGATCATGCTGATCCAGATGATTCTTGTCATGCAGGCGGGCGCTTCAGCAGGAGCAGGCAGGGATGCAGCCCTGGAGGAAAAGATCAAAATCCTGGTCGGGAAAATGACGCTGCAGGAAAAAATCGGCCAGCTCTGCCAGGAAAACGGCAGGGGCCGGATCCAGGAAGAGGTGAAGGACCGCGTGCGCAGGGGGGAAATCGGGTCCTTCCTGAACGCCGGGGATGCGAAGACCAAGGACGAACTCCAGCGCATCGCCGTGAAGGAGAGCAGGCTCGGCATCCCCCTGATATTCGGAAGGGACGTGATTCACGGATACCGGACGATTTTCCCCATCCCGCTCGGACAGTCCTGTTCATGGAATCCTGCTCTCGTGGAGAAAGCGGCGCGCATGGCTGCGATAGAGGCCGCGTCCGAGGGCCTGCACTGGACATTCGCTCCCATGATCGACATCGCCAGGGACCCGCGCTGGGGCCGCATTGCGGAAGGCTGCGGGGAGGACACCTATCTCACTTCCATTCTCGGGGCAGCCATGGTGCGCGGATTCCAGGGAAAATCACTTTCGGACCCGGATGCTTTGGCAGCATGCGCCAAGCATTACGCGGGATACGGAGCAGCTGAGGGGGGTCGCGACTACAACACGACCTGGATACATGAACGGCTGCTGCGCGACGTGTATTTGCCGCCGTTTCACGCCGCTGTGAACGCCGGAGCAGCCACGCTCATGTCCGCATTCAACAACCTGAACGGCATCCCGGCATCCGGAAACGCGTTCACTCTCCGGCAGGTCCTGCGCCGGGAATGGGGATTCGACGGATTCGTGGTCAGCGACTGGGCTTCAGTCACGGAGATGATCAATCACGGATTCGCAGCGGACCATGCGGAGGCTGCCAGAAAGGGGATCGAGGCGGGCGTGGACATGGAAATGGTCACGGACAGCTACAGGAAGCATCTGCCCGACTGGGTTAAAAAGGGCATTGTGCCGGAATCCCTGATCGACGAATCCGTTTCGAACATCCTGCGCATCAAGTTCCGCAAAGGCTTGTTCGACCGGCCTTTCCCGAAACAGCCGAAGAAATCCGTTCTCCTGGCGCCTGAGCATCTCGCTGTCGCAAAAGAGCTGGCCGTGCAGAGTTGCGTGCTTCTGAAAAACGAAAAGAAGACGCTGCCCCTGTCCAAATCCGTCAGCGTGGCTGTGATCGGCCCGCTTGCGGACAGCCCGGCTGATCAGATCGGATGCTGGACCATGGACGGGAAGCCTGAAGATTCCGTGACTCCCCTGTCAGCGATCAAATCCCTGCTCGGGGATACGAAGGTTTTCTTTGCCTCCGGCCTGAAGACCAGCAGGGATACCTCCTCAGCGGGTTTTGCAGAGGCGAAGCAGGCGGCGTCGCAGGCCGATGTTGTTCTGATGTTCCTCGGCGAGGAACAGGCCATCACCGGCGAGGCGAAGAGCAGGGCTTTCATCGATCTGCCGGGCAGCCAGGAGAAGCTGGCAGCTGAATTGGCCGCCTCAGGCAAGCCCCTGGTGCTGGTCGTAATGGCCGGCCGGCCTCTGACATTCGCCGCAACCGCGGATCCGGCGGACGCAGTTCTTTACGCCTGGCATCCGGGGACCCTGGCAGGCCCGGCCCTGGCGGATGTGTTGTTCGGATCAGCCGTTCCTTCAGGAAAGCTGACGGTTTCCTTTCCGAGAACAATCGGCCAGTCGCCTGTGTATTACAATTATATGAACACAGGCAGACCGGTTGATCCGCAAACCGCCTTGCTCCCCCGCACATGGGACCAGTCCAAATATATTGACATGGACTTCAGGCCTCAGTATCCCTTTGGATACGGATTATCCTACACCACATTCAAGTATGACCATCT
>JAFGEX010000225.1 GCA_016931355.1 bacterium | reverse complement strand
CGCCCTGGGGCTGCATGACGCGCCGGCGATCGCCGGACGGTTCCAAGCCGTATTCGTGGACAGTCTGGGCGGCGCATCCAAGGAAAGGAAGACCAATCTGGTCATCTGCAACGATCCGGATGAACTGCGGAACACCGATATTGCCTACAGCGAGCAGGATCATGAATACCTCGTGGTGTGGGGAGACCGCCGGAACTGGGAGACGGCATTCGAGGATATTTACGGCCTGCGTGTCGCCATTCAGACTGATTCGAGTGTTCTCTATCTGAACGCCGACAGCCAGCCCCTTGTGCCTTCCGGAGGCGGCTTCCCTCTGGAGACGGGGATTGAATTTGAAGGATGCTGGAGAATCATCGGATGCGCCCATAGCCTTAAGAAAAACGAGTTCTTCGCAGCTTATACATTCGATGTGCATCCGGACAGCCTGCACCTGAGCGACATCAGGGGCGTCCGGCTCGGCGGCACTTCGCCGTCCGGAATCCGTCAGGAATCCGGCCTGCCGCTTGGCTTCGGATTGTACCCCAATCAGCCCAATCCTTTCAATCCGGAAACCCGGATCCTGTACTCTGTGCCCGCGCCTGGCGAGGTCACACTGGAGATTTTCGATGTCCGGGGGCGCCTGATGCAGACACTGGTCCGTTCCGCATTGTCCGCGGGGAATCATGAGGCGGTCTGGAACGGGCTCGATGCTTCAGGACATCCTGCGGCATCCGGTCTGTATATCGCCGTATTGAGGCAGGGAGATTCCGCGACCGCAGGCAAGATGATGCTGGCCAGATAGCAGATAGGCATTGACATCAGCGGAAACTTTTGTTATTTTATATCGTTCATTTTTAAAAAGGGGACGTACTGGATTCGACGGAGACAGAGACGCTGAGGAGCGCGTGCCCAGGTTCCTGGACCCTGGCTAAACATCCGGGAAAACAGAACAAACGGCAACGATTATTCGTATGCTATGGCTGCCTAAGTAATTAGGCAACCCGTTCCAGAAGGTCAGCACCTGCCCGGGCCTTCATGGGGCGTCATTCAGGGTGGGTTAGCCGGCCGCCTCTCCTGAGGGCGGACGGTGAACTCTCTGCAGGATAGTTACGGGTGGTCCCTGTCTGCCGGGCAGCCCGGATGAAAATCAAAGACAGAACACGCACGTAGGGGTCTTCAGGATCCTGTTTTCGGACGCGGGTTCGACTCCCGCCGTCTCCACCATTTTGAATCTGACAGCGAGCGCATTCCCGGCGGCTTGCCGGTGGGAATGCGCGGAGTACTGATCCAAGGTAAGCGAGCGAATTCAAATTTTTTTCCTTACAGATCGTCGATTCGCCGGCAGCTTACTGCCGGAGAGCCTTCATCTGACAACGGGCACATTGCCTGCCGCTTGCCGCGGGGAGCTTCGATCGGATCGGGATATTGTCCGATCCATCCATTCCATGCATGAGAGGAGGGGCAGATGAATTTCATCCTATTCCTGGTCATCGGCGGCATTGCAGGGTGGCTGGCGGGAAAGGTCACCAAGGGCAGGGGCTTCGGACTTTGGGGCAACCTGGGTGTCGGTATCGTAGGTGCCCTGCTAGGGGGATTCATTTTCGGAATTCTCGGTTTTGGTTCAGGCAATCTCCTCGGCCAGCTGATCATGGCCTTTATTGGCGCGGTCGTCCTGCTCTGGCTGATCCGTTTTTTCAAGAAAAAAGCCTGATCAGACGAATGGATCGATCTATTCAAGGCCGGCCTGTTTTAAAGCCGGCCTTTTTTTTAACTGAAACTGCCACGCACTTTCGAAAGTGCGTGGCAGTTATTTGCCATTTCATTTTGAACTCGACTAGCCTGAAAATTTCAATTTTTAAAAAATGTATTTGTTTTTTTTCATATTTTTTTCTAAATTTCAAATTGAAAAACGGCATAGCTTTTCGGGCTGAAAACAAATCAATTAAAAATCGAAGTTTTGTTTTCGTTTTGAAATTGGAGAAGGGAAAATGAAAATTCTGCAAACTCAAATCGGGCTGGTTATTTTTTTCAGTTTGACCTCTTTGCTTATGAGTCAGGAAAACCGCCAATTTGTCAGGGTTGCGCAGGAGAATATACGCAAGTCGCCGAATGGTCAGAAAATAGGTGAGCTTGGATCAGGTGCCCAGGTCCAGATTCTGGAAACCAGGGAGAACTGGGTGAAAATCCAGATGACAGCCTGGATTTGGAAAAATTCTTTGACAGGCGATTCCACGCTGGTCGAGGGATACAAGATACGCGTCAGCCATATCCTTGTTGATACGCCCGAAAAGGCCCAGGAAGCGATCTTGAGGATCAAACGCGGCGAGTCCTTTTCGACAGTGGCTGATCAGCTCTCACTGGACAGGACCAGTGCGCTGAAAGGCGGAGACCTCGGATCTTTCGGCCGGGGGGATCTCCTGCCCGAGTTCGAGGACGCCGCATTCGCTCTGCTCAAAGGCGGCCTGAGCGGCACGGTAAAAACCAAACTGGGATACCACGTTATTTTGCGGACGGAATGATCTGATCAAAGAATAGGAAGGGCTCATCCTCCTCGGTTTGCAAGGGGGGATGCGACCCATAACAGATGTCTTATCCCTTGCAGATCGAAGATCCCCAGGCAGTCCCCTGCCCGGGGGCTTCAAACGGGTGCGGAGGTTGACGGTATGGCGATTCATTCGGAATCGATGAAAAAAAGGCTGAAGGACGTGTATCGCCGCGTCCGCGACATCCTTTTCAATCCTCTGGATGCATGGACCACGATCAGGAACGAGGACACCAGCATCACGGGTATTTTCAAGGAAACTCTCCTCATCCTCATGGCCGTTCCCGCTTTGTCGAGATTTCTGGGATGGGGTATACTCGGGATCGGCAGTCATTTCGGAAGGGCCGTCACCTGGTATTCCATCATGCTGCTGGGTCTCTGGGGCATCAGCAAACTCGTGACCTATCTGGCTCCCAATTTCGGCACTGAAGTGGATGATCTGTCCGGCTTCAAGCTGGTGGTTTATAGCGCAGCTCCCTTTCTGGCTTCAGGCGTCTTTTTTCTGATACCCATTCTGGGCGTGCTGACGCTCGCGGGAATGCTGTACAGCCTGTACGTGCTTTTCATCGGCATTCCGGTCATGACCGGTGTGCCGAAGGACAAGGCATTTCCCTTTACCATCCTGGTGGCCGCGGCTTTCGTCGTGCTGGTCTTTGCAGCCGGACTGCTCGGCGGCGGAGTGTTCTATCCCAGCCGGCATTAGACCGGAGCATGAGGATCACCGTGACGCTCAGGACTGCGCCGTCGCCGATAGGATTCTCCCTCTGTCGAGGCTCACAGCGGCAGGCCGCGGGGGATGTGCTCGTTGGCAGATTGATGTTCATCAGCGTTAAGCTGACGGGGAATCGTTGATCCTGAAGCATAAGGGCATTTAGATTCACTCGCTTCCCTGGGCAAACCCGGGGGAATGCGCCCTATACAGATTAAATGCGGAATCGCCTGATGACTCCTGAAGAATTGTACAAATTGGCCAGGGCAGTGACCGGTTCACTCTCTCTCAGGGATATATCCGAGTCCGCCGTAAAACTGCTTTCATCCAGTTTTCAGACCTCCTGCGCGGATCTCTATGCTTTCGATCCTGCAGGGGACAGGCTGATCCTCAAGGCCAGAAAGGGATTTTGCCCCGGTTCACCGGACGAGGAGATCGTCCGGCGTGGCGAGGGTCTGGCCGGACGCGCAGCCGCCGGAGGAGAAATATTTTTCATTGAGGATATCGAACGGACCGATGCTTCGAAAAGACCGGATGCCGGTTCGGAAAACGTCTGTTCCTTCACGGGCGTGCCGCTGTTCTGCGGAGATGAACGCGTCGGCGTTCTCGGGCTGTATGCGGCCCCCCGCCGCTTGCCGGAATCCGACAGGCGTTTTCTTGTGGACGCAGGCCGCATCATTGGACAGGCCCTGTACGGGGCCCGGGCTGTCGAGGAGGCGGCCTTACGCTCAAAACGGTACGTGGCCGTCAGCCGGGCGATCGCGGTCACGCGCAGGCTCGGCTCCCTGGATCAAGGCCTGCTCGATATCGCCAAGGTCCTGGTTCAGACGCTGGATTTCGATTTTTCCTGGATCGGGCTGACGGATGAAGAATCGGCAGCCATTCGGGGTGTGACGGGTTTCGGACCGGGTATGAAATCCGATGAGACCGGCATCGTGATCCCCATGGCGGGCAACGAATCGAATCCTGCCGTGGAAGCCGTTCAAAAACACAAGGCAGTCGTGCCTCCCTCCGCGGGCGGCATGGGACAGGGCGTTCTGAAACATTTTTGCAGAAGCCTGGGTGTTAAAAGCGCCTGTTTCATGCCTGTTCTGAGCAGCGACAGGCCGCTGGGCGTGATCGGCGTCTTCCACACCGGCACTGAGAGATTCGACGACGAAGACATCAAGGTTCTGGGGAGCATCTCCGAACAGGCAGCCATCGTCATAGAGAATGCGAGGCTCTATGATCAGGTCAGGACTTCCGAGGAGCGATACCGGAAGCTGTTCGAATCCACCGGGTCCAGCCTGGCCATCGTGGATTCCCAATGCCGCCTGAGACTTGTCAATCATGCCTTTGAAAACCTGAGCGGATTTCCGCGCGAGAAGCTCGTCAACCGTATGAAGCTGACCACCTTCTTCAAGAACGGGAAAGGAGACGGTTCTGGAATGCTCTCCCGGCTCAGGCAGGCGCCGCAGAATTGGGAGGCCGTTTTCATCAGCAAGAAGGGCATCACCCGGCAGGTTCATGTGATCATGACCCGGATTCCCGGTTCGACGGACACGCTTGTTTCCCTCATCGATATGACGCGCGAAAGGGATCTGGAGAGGAGGCTTTACAAAAGCGAGGAGCTGGCCGCCATCGGCGAGCTTTCGGCCGGAATCGCCCATGAAATCCGGAATCCGCTGGTGGCCATCATCACGTCGGTCGGCCTGCTCAAGGAGGAGGCCCAAATATCAGCGGAGGGAAGGCAGCTTCTCGATGTGGTCAAGGAAGAGTCGGACCATCTGGCCTCCATTGTGGAGGATTTCCTTCAATTTGCCAGGCCGAAGAAGCCCGTGTTCGAGGCGGAGGACGTCAGCCAGGTTGCCAGGGACGCGGTCAAACGGTGCAGGGACCGCGACGGAAGAGGAATCGAGTGGCGGGAGAAGTACAGGGAAAATCTCTCCCCCGTGCTGATAGACCGGCACCAGATTCAGCAGGTCGTCACCAACCTGCTCCTCAACGCCATAGACGCGCTGGGAGAAGGCGGGACGCTCGGCGTTGAGACCGGATTTGCGGAAAAAAGAAAAAAAGACCAGGTTGTGATACGCATCTCGGACACGGGAACCGGAATCCCGCGCAAGAATTTGGAAAAGGTTTTTCAGCCTTTCTTTTCCACCAAGGAAAAAGGCACCGGGATGGGTCTGGCCATATGCAGGCGCATCATCGAAGAGCATGCGGGCGAGATCCGCGTTGAAAGCGAAACCGGAAAGGGAACGGTTTTTTCCGTGATACTCCCTGCCCGCGGGAAACAGGCGAACGGAACCCAAAAATAGAGAAAAGGAACAGGATCATGGCGGAAATCCTCCTTGTGGACGATGAAAAAGCCGTGCGCACCACATTGTCGATCATGCTGCAGAAATCCGGCTACCAGGTTCAGGAGGCCGATAACGGCCAGTCCGCACTGGACCGTATCAAGGAAAAATTTTTTGATCTCGTCATCACGGACCTGAAAATGGAGCCTTTGGACGGCATTGCGCTGCTCAGAAGCACCAAGGAGATCAATCCCTCGACGGAGGTCCTGGTCATGACCGCCTTCGGCACGGTGGAGAGTGGGGTCGAGGCCATGCGGCTCGGAGCATATGATTACATTCAGAAACCGTTCGACAAGGACGAGTTCCTGATGGTGGTCGCCAAGGCCATCGAGCGGCGCGAGCTGATGATCGAGGTCGAGCAGCTCCAGGAGGAGCTCAAGGAAAAATACCGGTTCGAGAACATCGTCGGTCGCTCCAACGAGATGATGGAAGTGCTGTCCATGGTGTCCAAGGTCGCCAAGACGGACAGCACGGTTCTGATCACGGGCGAAAGCGGGACCGGCAAGGAACTCATTGCCAAGGCCATTCACCTGAATAGCAGGAGGAAAAACCGCGCCTTTGTCACGATCAACTGCGGGGCCCTGCCGGAGAACCTGCAGGAAAGCGAACTGTTCGGGCATGTGCGGGGCGCCTTCACGGGCGCGATTCGCGAGAAAAGGGGTCTTTTCCACGAGGCGAACGGCGGCACCCTGTTCCTGGATGAAATCGGGGAGACGGCCCTGTCCACCCAGGTCAAATTGCTCCGTTTCCTGCAGGACGGCGAAATCAGGCGCATCGGCGAAAACGATCCCGTTCATGTCGATGTGCGCCTGATCGCAGCCACGAACCAGAATCTTGAAAAAGGCATCAGCGAAGGCAAGTTCAGGGAGGATTTATATTACCGTCTCAACGTCATCCCGGTGATGCTGCCGCCGCTCCGGAAAAGAAGGGACGACATCCCCCTTCTGATCAACCATTTTCTGGAGCAATACAACAAGCAGGGCAAGGCCCTTCTCAAGACCGTGTCGCCTGAAGCCATGGGCGTGCTGACCGGATACGACTGGCCGGGCAATGTCCGGGAACTCGAAAACGTCATTGAGCGGGCCCTCATCCTTTCGAGCAAGAGCATCATTCAATCCGAGGACCTTCCGGCCATGATCCGGAAGAACCATCCCAAGCAGGCTGGAGATGCAGGATCAGCGGTGCCGGTTCTTGCCCCGGACCAGACACTGGAAGAGGTCGAGAAACAGTACATTCTGAAGACCCTGGACCGGTACACCTGGAACCAGAAGAAGGCCTCCGAACTGCTCGGCATTTCAACCACCACACTTTGGAGAAAGCTGAAATCATACGGAATCGAGCCGAAAAAGGCGGAATAGCCTGCTGTATGCGTGAGGCTGCATTCCGATTTCATCTTGAACAAGATTTCATTACATTTTGGAAAAAAAAGTGAAGAAAATTTTTGTGATGGCAAAGGGATTTTGATGAATTTTGTATTGGAATAAAGCGTTTTTATGTAAATGAGGATTAGAAAACAGGCCGGCATGACTTGGATGGATCTAATTAATATCTGATTAATCAAATATTTAGTCTTTTTGTTTTTTCTGTTTTTCGTACTCCATACCGGTTTGAATATTTATTATATTGAATTTACTGCATATCCTGTCCTGTTTGAGGTTTCATGGCATGAATTTTGAAAAAACAAGATCAAGCGGATTATTTCCTTCGGAGAAAGTCATGTCACGAGTCCTTTTAGTCGATGATGAAAAAAATGTGCTGATGACCCTTTCCATGGGACTCAAACGGCATGATTTCGACGTGCAGCAGGCGCAGAGCGGACCGGCTGCTCTGGAAATCCTTAAAAAAGAGCCTGTTGACTTCGTTGTTTCGGATGTTCGGATGCATCCCATGGACGGGATGACGCTGGCCAGGGAGATCCATACCGCGCATCCGGAAATCGGCATTGTGCTCATGTCCGCATACGGTTTCGACGACGCCCGGAGCATGCAGGGATTCCATCAGTTGACCAAACCGTTCGATGTATCCGCTCTCGTGAAGATCCTCAATGAGAATAACAAATCCAAGCGGAAAGAGGAACAGGAGAAGGGGATTCTGCTGGTATGCGGTGAATACCGCGCCTGCGAGTCCATTCAATCCGTTCTGGACAAGCTTGGTTTCCAGGTTCATGTGCTCGATTCTGCGTAGAATTTCAAGGACCAGAACCAGGAAACCCCCTATGATTTATTCCTGATCGACGAATCCTTCCTCGAAGGCGATCAGTGGAAAATACTCAATGAAATTGACCTGTATGCGCCCTTCAAGCCCGTCGTCATCCTGGCAAAGGGAGGCCGTTGCCGTCCGTTCGAAAGCCGGGACCTGTCCATTGCCATGATGGACAAAGACCGGTTTTTTCAGAATCCGGGATGGGCGGGAGAATACCTGGTCGAACAGATGGAATAAAAGGCTCCGGCGGGTGTAGCGTATCGGGGATGCAACCGGGGTCAAAGGGGGATTCCCGGTCCCGGATCCTTGGGGCCGGGTTTAAGGGATTGGGGCAGATCATCAGGGGGAAGGCAGTTTGTTCATGAGGAGTCCGTTCAAGAAAAAGGCCGTTTCCAGGCGCAAGCAGAAAAGTGTTCCCCGCATACTGGCTGTGGACGACGAGGAAGTCATGGGATATCTCATCCGACGCGTAGTCGATCACCTGGGCTATGAGATGGACTGGGTCACTGATTGCAAAGAGGCCTTTGACCGCATTGAGAGGTCTTCCTATGACGTCATTCTTTCGGATTACAGGCTGCCTTCAATGAACGGCGATGCCTTCTATGACGCCCTCGCGGCAAGGGACCAGGATCTGGTCCGCCGCGTCGTGTTCATCACAGGGGATACGGTCAGCACCTCAACAGTCAAATTTTTTAAACGCAGCCGGGTGCCCTATTTGTCCAAGCCTTTTAACGTCAATGAACTCGAAAATCTGATTCAGACCACCGTGAAGGCCGTCAGGGGAAATCCGGCATGACGGGCCACCCCCTCCTCTTATTATAACAGAACTCCAAAAAAGTCATTTCCAGAACGCACGGGCGCTTTTCTCTTTTTCCCGGCAATTGAAGCTCCCCGGCAGCTCGCGGCGGGGAATCTTCGATCTGTAAGGAAAAAGACATGTGGATGCGCTCGCTTACCCCGCGGCAAGCCGCGGGGAATGAGCTCGCTGTCAGATTCAAGCAAAGTCCATTCATCATTCCGGATGCGGCTGAGGGGCTCCATGTGCCGGATTCCGGTTCCGCCCTTCCATCCGGATGGGCGGCGGTCTGGCCGGAGTTTCCGGCAGCCGGCTGCAGGCGGCAGGAGGGAATAACCGAAAGGGATTTTTTACACTTATGGAATCTTGGAAAGGCATAAATTTTCCTTGACAAAAACCTTTTATTTTGTATATTTCTAACAATTCCATCATGAGCGAAAAAAATCCGGAGAAGCCGCCGTATCCCAAATGAATGAGTAAATCTTTCTGTTTCCATATTATTTAAAGATAGTGATCCATTCATCCAAACCCGTTATCCATGCATCGAGGAAAGGAGGTGAAAGGGAAGGCTGCCGTATCTGTTTCTGTTAGAAGGCTCCCCTGCATGACCTGCAGTGGATTGGAGCGCCGGCGGCCGGAAGAGATTATTTTTCGGTACGGTTTATGGGTAGTCACATGTGAAGGGTAAACCAAGGGAGGAGTAAGACATGAAAGGTTTGGCAAAAGTATTGGGTCTGGTAGTATTCGTTCTGTTCCTGACAGGCGTTGCTTCAGCGACCATGGGCGGCTTGGAACAAGAGACGCAGCTGATCCTGAAGGCTGCCACGCCCCCGGTCATTGACGGCGATCTGGATCCCATATGGCAGAACGCGCAGGAACATATTCAGACCCTGAACGAAGGCACGGTGCAGGACGACTGGTTCGACCTGTTCGGGTCATGGCGCATGCTCTGGGACGAAGAATTCATCTATCTGTTCTTCTACAGGATGGATGATGTGATCGTGGACGAGCACGCCAATGCCTATGAGCAGGACGGAACCGAATTCTATTTTGACGCGGACAATTCCAAGGTTGAAGGCTCTTTTGACGGCATCAACGACATCCAGATCCGCGTCAACCACTGGTACACCCAGGATTCGGAAATCACCTTCTGGTACGGCACTGCGGCAGCCTGGGATCCGGCCTTCGATCCGACGGGCATCGTGTTAGCGAACAAGGACATGGACAGCGGCCTTGGATTCACGACCGAAGTTGCGGTCCCGGTGGCCAACATCCTGATGGAACCCGAGCCCGGCTTGGAATTCGGTTTTGAACATCAGACGAACGACAATGACGGCGCTGCGCGCGACGTGGTAGGCAAGTGGTGGAATGCCAGCGGCGATTCCTGGTTCGACGCCGGGATCTGGGGCACCTGCGTGCTCTCCGGACAGACCACGAGCGAAGTGCAGCCGGTATTCCCGATCACCGGCCCTGTCGCGATCGACGGCGCGCAGGATGACGCGTGGAAAACCCTGCCGGTTTACTCCTGCAACACCTTCGTCTGGGACGACACGCCCTTCGACGAAACCCTGGTGGACGACTGGACTGACAACCGCATTCAGTTCCAGACCGCTTATGATGCGGACAATTTCTACTGCCTGACCAAGGTGTACGACGACGTGATCGTGGACGAGCATGCGAACACCCACGAACAGGACGGCGTGGAATGGTACTTCGACGGCGACAATTCCAAGGTTAATCCTTATGACGGCCTGGATGACACTCAGATGAGGATCAACCATTGGCATGTCACGACCGACGATATAACCGGAACTTTCGGCAGTGCATTCGACAAATCCACCGTCGATTTCGCAGTTGCTGAGGACGACAATGGATTCCTGGTCGAATTCTCAGTCCCGCTGGCCACGATTGGTATCGATGCCACAGCCGGAACCGTGTTCGGATGGGAAGTGCAGACCAACGACAACGACGCGGCGGCCCGCGACGTCATGAGGAGATGGTGGCATCATTCCAACGAGTCCTGGCGTGATGCATCCATTTTCGGCGAAGCGGAACTCGTGACCGGTACGGTCGGCGTTGCCGAACGCCCGGGCGTTGTGCGCGAATTCGCGCTCGGCCAGAACTATCCGAACCCCTTCAACCCCGTGACGACCATTCCGTACTCCGTGAAGACCTCCGGGCACGTGAAACTGGCTGTTTACGACCTGATGGGCAAGGAAGTGGCCACCCTGGTTGACGGCACGCAGAGCGCCGGCTCCTACGACGCCACCCTGAACGGTCACAACCTGGTCAGCGGCGTGTACTTCTACAAGCTGCAGACCGCGGACCAGACCGTCACCCGCAAGATGACGCTCATGAAGTAAAGTCATCCTAAAGCGGATGATCGTTTGACGATTGAAGCGCCTGCGGCTGCGGCCGCAGGCGCTTTTTTTTCGCCTGTTTGAATCTGACAGCGAGCGCATTCCCCGCGGCTTGCCGCGGGGTAAGCGAGCGAATACAAATAAATTTTTCCCTACAGATCGAAGATTCCCCGCCGCTTGCGGCGGGGAGCTTCAACTGCGACGCAACTTCATGGTGCGTTGTTTCGAATCCCACCTCCGGGAGGTGAATTCTCACCTCCCGGAGGCGGTTCATAAGGAGACTCCAACAGTGAAGCACCGTTCAAAATCCCGTTCTGGAATCGATCCCGGCATCCCCGCTCCGGATCCTTCCGTCAACATTCAACACGGGAAGAAAACCCTGTTCACGGTTCTCACTGTCCTGATTCCGGTGATCTTTCTGCTCCTGATCGAAATCGTTCTCCGCCTTGCGCATTACGGGGGAGACCAGCGCCTCTTTGTTTCCGCCCCACGGGAAGTTTCGAAATACATGATGCTGAACAACAAGGTGGGCAGCCGGTATTTTTTCATGCAGAAAACGCTGCCCACTCCCCCCAAGGATCTTTTTCTCAAAAACAAGCCTGCGAACGGATACAGGCTTTTTGTTTTGGGGGGATCCACGACTGCGGGATTCCCGTACGAGGGGAACATCATGTTCTCCCGCATCCTGCAGCACAGGCTTGCGGAAGCTTTTCCGGACAGGACCGTAGAGGTGGTCAACACGGCCATGTCAGCCGTGTGCTCGTACACCTTTCTCGATTTCATGGACGAAATCCTCAAGCAGAAGCCGGACGGCATCCTCTTCTATGCGGGACACAATGAATTCTACGGAGCCCTGGGCGTCGCATCCACCGAGTCGCTGGGTAAATTTCCGGGATTTGTCAAAACCTACCTGGGACTCCGGCGTTTCAGGATCTTTCTTCTGATGCGGGATTTGACCGGACGGATCCGCCTTCTGTTCAACAAATCCCTTTCCAGACGGCTGAAGGAGGATCCCACTGCCACGCTCATGGAGCGCATTGTGTCAGACCAGGCCATTCCCCTGAATTCGAGGATGTACGAACTCGGCAGAAAACAGTTCACTCTAAACCTGCGGGGCATCCTGTCAAAGGCGGGAAAGGCGGGTGTGCCGGTCATGCTGAGCGAGCTGGTCAGCAATGTCAAGGACCAGGCGCCTTTCATATCCCAAAAATCGGATACGCTCCCTCCGGCGGCAGATGTCTTCACACAGGCGCGTGCCGAGGAATCGGCCGGCCGCTTCCGGCACGCCGGGAGCCTGTACCGGAGGGCCAAGGACCTGGACGCGCTGCGCTTCCGGGCAACGGAGGAATTCAACCGGATCATCCACGAGGCCGCCGTATCATTCAGCCTTCCGGTCGTGGGCATGAAACAGGTTTTCGAACAAGCGTCCCTCAACGGGCTCATCGGCGATTCCCTGATGACCGATCATCTTCATCCCAATATCCGCGGTTATTTCTATATGGCGGATGCGTTTTTCAACACGATGCGCGAAAACGGATGGATGTCGCGGAACTGGGCATCCGGCCCCGTGCATTCGGACGATGTCTTCATCCGGTCCTGGGGCATCACCCGAATGGATTCCGTTTACGCGGATCTGGCGATCAGTTACCTGAAAGGGAGCTGGCCGTTCAAGCCCAGGTCCGAGGTCAACCGGGCGCTCGAAAAGTTCGAACGGAAAAACCTTCTGGATTCCCTCGCTCTCAGGGCCATTGTCGATTCATCGTTCGGCCTCGAGCTGGCCCATCTGGCGCTTGCCGAGCATTATGAAAAAACCCGGCAGTGGGATCAGGCGCTGAGGGAATATAAAGCCCTTTATACCACGATCCCCTTCGAGGTCATGTTCTACAACCGGTCGGCCCGGATCCTGATCGGGCTCAACCGGCAGGAGGAGGCATTGCCCCTGCTGCTGAAATCCATCGAAGTGGGGGATACGGAATTTGCCTACAAATGGGCCGGGCAGATCGAGACTGCGAACAAGGATTATGCGCAGGCGGTCGGCCATCTTCAGAGGGCGGTCCGGATGAATCCCACGGACCCGCAGACTTACTATCATCTCTCGATCGCCCTCGCCCTGTCCGGACAGACCGGCAAGGCGGAGGATATTTTCAAAATGATGAAAACGCGATTTCCGAATTCGGAATACCTCTTTGTTCTTCAAAAAACATTTGGAAAACCCGAATCCACGGAAGAAGCGGAATGGAAACGGATCATGGCCCGCGCCAAGGCCTGCCTGGACCGGAACGAAAACGATGAAGCCCTGAGCCTGCTCCGCAGGAGTCTTGAGATCCGGGAGTCCGGAACCGCGCATCACTGGATGGGCATGGCTCTGCTGAAGAGACGGGACACGGCAGGCGCCATTGCGTCGTTCGGAAGGGCCAGGAAATTCCTGCCTCGTGACGGGAACATTCTCTATTATCTGGCTGCCGCGCATGCCATGGAAAGAAAGTACGAAAAGGCCTCGGCCATTCTCGATACGCTGTACGCAGAACACCCGGGTTTCGGCGATCCGTCCAATTTAAAAGGTCAATTGGCCAGGAAGCTTGGGCGGTGAGCGGGAGGACTTCCAGAAAAAGACATTTACGGTTGAAGATTGACGATTGCCGATTGGCGAATTAAAATATTTTGGATTGCGGATTGTGAATCGAAGATTGAAGAAAAATGAAGATTGTCATCCTGAGGTCGTTTCGCGGCCGAAGGATCTGCTGCTTCAAGCATTCATTTTGATTTTGGATTGCTGATTGGAAAAAAATTTTCAATCCAAAATCCGCAATCCGCAATCAAAAATCAGTAATACCCCAACCCCAATCCCCGTCTTTTCACGATGCCCGTCCTTCCCCGCTCTGGATCCCGGGTGTGAGGTTCGCAGCCACAGGCGGCATTGAAGAATCTTTTCAGGAGCAGGGAGTCCTGCCCTCAGTTTTCCCCGGGATGACAACGCCCCGCTCTCTTCCCGAACCACGATTCCCGAGTCCCGATCCCCGAATTCCGGCGGCCAAAAAAAAACCGGGCTGTTCAACGGCCCGGTTTTTTTGATGTCTGCAGAAATGATTATGGCTGGGTGCCGATTTTTTCCGCCTTATCGAAGGCTTCTTTTCCCTTCTGCGGCTGGCCGGTGCGCACGTAAGTCACCCCCAGGTTGTTCCAGGCATTCGCGCTCTCCGGATTCAATTCAACGGATTTTTCAAAGAACGGCAGCGCATCCGCGTATTTCTCCATGTTCAAATAAGCGTTGCCGACGCTCATTGTGGCGTCGAAGTCGGCCGGATCCATTTCCACAACTTTTTTAAAGTTGACGATGGCGTCTTCGAAACGCTTCTGCTGGAAGTACAGGCGGCCCAGGTTGAAGTAAAGGTCCTTGTCCGGGATTTCGGAAATTGCCTGGTTGTACATGTCGATCGCCTTGTCCGGCTGGTTCATAAGGTCGTATGACAGGGCCGAATGGTACATGGCGTCTTTGTAAACCTGTGAAGATTTGTCCGCCTTGGTCATGAGCTCGGCCATGGCGTCCACGCATTTCTGGTACTTGCCGCTCTGGTAGTAGAGGATACCAATCACCCGCTTGGTTTCCAGGTCATTCGGATCGATCTCCAGAACCTTGCCGTAGGTGACGACCGCCATGGAATCCTGCTTGAGCAGGTGCAGCGTGTGGCCCTTGTTCTTATAGGCCTCCGTGCGTTTCGGGGCGAGCTCGATGGCGGTGTCGAACAGATCGACCGCTTCCTCCAGCCTGTCCTGTTTGATCAATCCCACGCCGTTGTTGAAAAGGTCCGCGTAGTATTTGGACCTGAAATGGTCGATTTCAGGCTGGCGCTTGGGGGATATTTCAAGCGATTTGTTGAAAGCGGCGTTCATTTCCTTGTACATGCCCTTGTGTCCGTAAACCTCGCCGAGCACATACCATGCTTCCGGATCGTTCGGGGTCTGTTGGGTGGCCAATAGGGCCTGTTCCAGGGCCTTGTCGTAATTGTTCTGCTGGATGTACACCTTGGCGGAGGTGACTGCCGGATTGGTGCATCCCCCCATCATCATGGCGATCCCAAGAATCATGAGGGATACGAACAGTGAACGTTTCATCGAAACCTTTCCTCCATATGATTTAAACACGGGCTTCTTCGGCCCTATCGCGAATCCGATGAATTTAATATAATTTTATTGTCAAGTCAAGTTGATTGTGGGATAATTTTTGATTTTGAGCTCCCCGGAAGCAGACGGCAGTGGATCTTCGATCTGCCGGGAAGAGGACGTTTGGATGGATCATCGAGTCCTGTGCGCTGTGCGGGATTCGATAGGGATCAACGGGCCGGCGCAAAAAGCGCCTTCCTTCACCGGTATCCAATAGCCCCGGAAGAAACCGCGCATGCTCCGGGCGGCTGATTTCCCGCTAGCCTGCGCCCGGTGCAAGAGGTCATGCCGGATGAAAGGACGGGAAAGTCCGGGAACCCGTTTCAGAAGATTGCCGTCCCTGTTCAGACAAAGGGTATATCCCTTGATTTTTTCATTGTGATCATCTATTTTGTCCTGGGATCAATAAATGATACAAAAAAACAAGGAGCCTTTCATGAAATCCAATGTCCTTTTGCCGGGATTCTGTGTGGTTCTGGTCCTGTCCATGGTCTATGGTGCGAATGCGGATGGGAAGCATCCCTTTTCCGTGCAGGACCTGGTATCCATGGACCGGATTTCGGAGCCGCAGGTTTCCCCGGACGGGAAACAAGCCGTCTTCGTCCTGCGCAGGACGGATCTTGAACAGAACAAGGGGATACGGCATCTCTGGCTTGTGAACACGGACGGCACAGGCTTGCGGCGTCTGACTTCCCAAGGCCCGGGGGATTTCAATCCGCAATGGTCCGCAGACGGGGAATCGGTTTATTTCCTGTCCTCCAGGTCCGGCACCGTACAGGTCTGGCGCATCATGCCGCTGGGAGGGGAAGCCGTGCAGGTGACGGATCTGCCCCTGGACGCAGGCAACCTGCTGCTCTCGCCGGACGGAAAACGTATGGCTCTGACCCTGGATGTCTTTTTGGACTGCCCTGACCTGAAGGGTACGGTTGACCGGCTCGATGAAAGGAGCCGGTCGAAGCGGACGGGCCGGATTTTTGAGAATGTCCCTGTCCGTCACTGGGATACATGGCGTGACGGGACGCGCACGCATCTTTTCTGTCTCTCCATCGACGGCTCGGGCATCACGGATGTCATGAAAGGCATG
>JAFGEX010000224.1 GCA_016931355.1 bacterium | reverse complement strand
GTCAGGCGGGCGCCGAAAAAGGCGGAGTCCGCGGATGGCGTGACCAGCACGATTCCCGCTTCTGCGGGATCCGTATCAGCCACAACAGGATAGGCGTATTTCTGAGCCAACGGCATCGGTTCCAGCGGATGAAAATGCCTGCTGAAGGCCTGTTCGGCCCCGGAGTAGTCCAGGATCTGCGGCAGATAGTAGAAATACTGTGAGACATCGATGGAATCCGATTCGATGTCGCCGCTGATCTTGAATCCGGTATCTCCCCAGGAAACGCCGTCTCCGGTGTCCCCCACATTCGGCAGGAAGGAGTCGAGATAGTAGAGTTCCCGGGAATTGCCGGGCGCCTGCCTTCGTGTGCGCGTCAGGGTGAGCAGGGAGGCCGCGTACGCGGCGGACGGATCAGCCGCAATGAGATGCCAGTTGTCCCCGGGCCAGATCAGATCCTTCCGGACATTCGCATCGGGGATTGCGTCTATGATGATCGTGCCGTCCGGATTGAAGGGATTCATGAACCGCATGGCACCGGCGTTCCGGTTCAGGTCCGTGCTGAGCAGGACCATGTCAACCCTGCCTCTGACTCCTCCGTATTCCATGGACGGAACTTTCAGGATCCCGGTGCTGAATTCGGAAAAGGCCGGATAATAGAAGGTGGTGAATTTCAGGCTGTCGGTGTATTCCAGATCCGCGCTTTTGGCGTATATTTCGAGAACGATCTGTCGAAGAATCCGTACGTTGTGATTCGGAAGCACATCCGCCCGCTTGCGGCTGACGCGGAACCGGATGGGGTAGAGCTTGAACAGGTTGAATTCCCTGTCCGTGTCTTCGGTCAGAACCACGTCGTCGGAAAGCCCTCCGATGCTGATTTTGAGTTTGAGCCTGAACTTCTGTCTGTCCAGCAGGTCCATGCCGTCCCCGCCAGCTTCGGGAGTGATGACCAGGGAATCCGCCAGGCCGTGCGTCCCATGCCACAGATTGTAAGTCACGGCGGACACATGGTCCGAGGCTGCTTCATGTTCCAGGTAGCGGAATCCGGAACGGGCCAGCCCGGGGGCAAAAAACACATAGGCATATCCTCGGATGGAGCCCTCCAGCGGATCCTGTACGCCGATCTCGATTCTTTTCTGCGTCCTGGAATTTTCGTCCGCAATCCAGTCGCTGGCAGAAGCACGGTCGCCGAGATCATGCGCAATGAAGACGATTTCGTCGTCCGCATCCAGCACGCCGTTCCTGGAACCGAAAAAACCGGTTTCGCCGTCTTTTTCGTCGATCTGGAAGGGGACGGATTCCCAGGATGCGCCCGCGGAAACAAAGCGGAACAGATGAATCTCTCCAACGGGTTTTCCGAGTGCAGAGGGAACGGCGCCGCCTTTCAGGATGAGGGGTTCATAATCCCTTGTCTCGATTCCGGCCGCAGCTGCGGACAGGCCGAGCAGGAGCACAGCCAGGATACACTTCGCAGATCTGCGGATTGACGGATGTGGTTTCATGAAATTCTCCCCCCATTTAAAGCGGACGTCGAGCGTCAGCCAGCGAATCCAAATTTCTGTTTCGATACCCATCCAAGGTTTCCCGCTGCTTCCTGCGGAGAGCGTCATTTTGTAAGCAAACGCTTACACCGTCCAGGTGAGCGGAGTAACCGGGTGAATGTCATTTTTTGCAGATCGCTGATTCCCCGGCCGCTCAATGCGGGCCGGATTCAACACACCGGCAAGGTTGAACGGATCGGGTGCTGCGACCCGGACAGAATCGGCTTTTCAGGTTAAAAGGTGAATACAACACCGAGATGCCAGGTCAACAGATCCGTGGTTGAGCGCTGAACGTCATAAACGAAATGACCGTTCTCATCCTCGGTGATCGATCCTTTCTTGAGATACTCGGCTTTTCCGCCCTTCATGGAGCGTATGCCGAAATCCACCCAGATGCCCAGGGATTTGGCTCCCTCCATTTGATCCTGTTTCGCCTGATAAACCCTCAACATGACGCCACCGCCGTATCCGTAGCTCCCTGCAGCATCGTCGTAATTTGTGGAGCTGGCGATCTCATCGTCATCCTCGGATTCTTCCTGGTTCTCGATCGTGGTGCGTGTGGACAGATAGTTGAATCCGTACAGCCCCTCCAGATAGGGCCTGAAGATTCCTCGTGTGGGCTGAATCCTGGCGAAAAGATGCCCGGACAGAATGCTGTTGGTGGTCGTGACGTCCACCCAGACGGGAATACCGTGGCCCCAGGGCACCTCGCGTGTATCCGAGCCGTAGATCAGAAATCCGATCGCTGCGCCCGCCTGTATGGGTGTATTGGGGATGCGGTAGGTGAAATACCCGGATCCGCCGTAACCGTTGTTGTCCACGTGGTCCGCGAATTCGTTCTGCGGAATTCCGACCATGAAATTCAGGCCGATCTGGAAATTGTCCTGTGCGGAGGAGGAAAGGGCCCATCCGGCGAGGATCAGGCATACTGCCCATTTTTTTTTCATTGTCATCTGTTTTTCCTTGTTTTTGCTGAAACGGACATCCCACGCATCGACCGGGCATGTCCCGGTGAATGCGAGCGAATAAAAATGTCTGATCCCTGAAAGATCGGAGACTCCCCGGCAGCTCATTGCCGGGAGCTTCGATTAGGATTCGCGGATGCGTGTGAATTCAAAGATAATCCGTGTCAGTGTAGGCCCTAAACCGGGCACGATCTCAATGGGAAGGTTTGTATCCAGTGTTGCGGTGTCCCCCGATACGGTATAAGGACCTGTTATGACCGTACTGTCCTCGAAGGTCATCGTGAGGGTTGTCCCGGAGACGACCCATGTCCCCTGCTGCGCGGCTGAATCTCCCATTGTCAAGAAAAGAATTCCATTGCTCTGAAAATCAACAACCATCTCTCTGAACAATATGCTTTCCGGCGTTAAAATGGTGCTGCTGCCGCCGATAAACACGGTTTCTTTGATCGCCTCCCATTTTCCTGTCAGATCGCCTGTCTCCGGTTCCGTCGATTTCTTTTTTCCGCATCCGACAAACAGCCCTGCGAGCAGCAAGGCGGTCATGAGAGCGGTTGAAACATTTTTGGCATATCGATGGCTCATTTTTTTATCCTCCCGATAAGGATTAATAGATGAATTGACGGACAAAATGCACGGGATTCAATTCCCCGCCGGTTGCGCGGCGTATCATTTCATTCCAGGGATATACGCTGCCGGGCTCGAAAATGTTCTTTCTGAGGAACGCGCCTACCTCGGCCTGGCCCATGTAGCGGACGCCCTTCGGGTCCTGTTTCAGGATTCCGGCCAAATGGGCGTGCAGCTGCGAAGCGAAAAGCTCCCCGAGAAGATAGTTGTGGTAGTAGCAGGGCGCCATGATGAAATGGATTTTGGCCGCCCAGTCGGGCTGATCGCGTTCCGCCGGTTTTTGGATACGCTGGTATTTCTCAACCAGATTCCACCAAAGGGCGTTCAAGTCCTGATCCGGATTCCGGTACAGGGCCCTCTCAAAATCGAACATGACCATGGACCAGCGCGCGAATATCAGCTGGCGCATGCGGGCATGGCGGGTTGCCGCTTGCCGGATGGATTCTGTTTCAGCATCAGACAACCCCAGGCCGGCCTGCATCCAGTCCGGATTGCGGCTGAGCCTACCGAAGAAATTCGCGATCCCTTCCGTTGTAAAGGCATGCGCCGGCTCCCGGAGCAGAAAGGGCAGGCTGTAATCCTTGTAATCATCATAAACCGCATGTCCGAGTTCGTGAAGCAGGGTACCCATCTCCCTTTCGGAATTTTCGAGATTGCAGAGGATGCGCACATCCCCCTCGCGGTCGATGTCCGTGCTGAAGGCGTGGGGGTTTTTCCCCGGCCGCTCGTAGAGATCGCTTCGGGCGAGTATGGAATCCACCGGCAGGCCGATGCCGGAAAAGAATTCTGTCGCGATTCTGAGGACGTCATGCCCTTTGTAATAGGAGTCGAGATCCAGGTCGTCTGTCTGCGGGGATTCCTGGAAGAAAGGATCATGGTAATACCAGGGCTGCAATTTTTCCACAGGGATACCGCTTGCCGAAGCCAGGATGGAATCCAGTTCGGATTTCAAGGCTGCATAGGGTTTTTCCGTGAGATGAAACAATTCATCGAACAGCGCTGAAACGGTCTCCGGGTCCTGCTCCTTCACCTGAAGGGACAGTGTATGAAAATCCGGGTATCCGAGACGGCGGGCTGCCTGATTCCTGAGCCTGACCAGGCGTAAAATGTCTTTAGCCACGACAGGTCCTACTTGCTTGGAAGCCAGCCAGGCTTTTTCCCGCAAGACGTTATCCCTGGAATTTCTCAGGATGTTTGCGATCTGGTTTCCCGTGACTTCACGGCCGTCCATTCTGGCGCGAAAAGTGCTGAATTTCTTTTCCGCTTCAGCGGCCAGGCCCGATATTTCCTTCAGCAAATCCGGATCCGCCTGATTGATCAGATAGGCGTTGGCGAGTATATCCGCCTGCCTGGAAAGGAGGGGATCTTCGATGTCCCCTGTTTCCCGGATCTCTTTTAAAAACCTGAAATCGTCCGGTTTGCTGTACAACGCCTTGATCCGGTAATCCAGATCCGCGTATTGACGGTAATCCTCATCCTTCCCGGTCGTTGCCGCAGACCAGTAGGCCAGGTTGGATTCACGGCTGAGGGGCTGCAATACGGAAACGTGGCTTTCGATGAATTTTTTCAGCCGGCTTTGCGCACGGTTGCCGGAGCAGGTCAGGACTGCGCATGCCGTCAGCATGAGCGGAAAAAAGAAAGGCTTCATGGATTCCTCTTGATTTCTCCGAACGGATTCTGAATGTCAACGAATGGGCTGCAGAAAAATTTCGATGCGCCTGTTTTGCGCCTTGCCTGCTTCAGTCGCATTTGAGGCGACAGGCCTGTACTGGCCGAGCCCCACCGCCTCGAGGCGTTTCGGATCCATCCCGATTTTCTCCTGAAGAAAACGGACCACATTCGTGGCGCGGGCCGTGGAGAGCTCCCAGTTGGTCGGCATTCTCGCGCGCAGTCTCCCGCGCATGGGATCATTGTCCGTGTGCCCCTCCACGCGCACATTCTTGTTTCTGACGTTTTTCAGGACATCCCCCACGCGCCTCAGCACCCTGACGCCGGCTGGGGAAATGTCGGATTCCCCGGATGCAAAAAGGATCTTGTCCGTGATGGAAACCTTGAGCTGGTCAGCCAGCTGGGTGATTTCAATCTCACGCTTCCGGATTTCATCCTGCATGGCAACGGCCAGGGAGTCCTTTGCCGCCTGAAGACGGCTGACCTCTTCGGTTTTTTCCTGCTGGGCGCGGGAAAGCTCAGAGACCTGCTGGGTCAGGGACTGCTGAAGCCCGGTGATCTCCTTCCGGAGATCGTCGTTTTCTCCCCGGACCTTCTCCATCTCCCGGCCCAGCGGCTTGTATTTCTGAAGGAACCATACCGCATCTCCAGCCAGAATGCCGACAAGGATCACGGAGAGCAGAATGGCAGGCCAATTTCTATCCATGAAATCCTCCCGCATTGAAGATTCTCCGGCAGCGCACTTCCGGAGAATTTCAATCTGTGAATGGGATTCACCGGCTAACGACGCGGCAAGCCGTGTGGAATGCGCTTGCTGTCCGATTTCATTTCTCATGAAATTATTGTTTCTTCCGTTTTAAATCAAGGATTATTTTTTGCTTTTCAGGGAGCAACTGTAACCTTTGCCGTTTTGGCGCGTATTCAAGTTGATCGGTTCATCTTGTTTTTTCCGCAGGAGGCAAACATGAAAAGGACAGGCCTTTGCATGACGCTCGCGCTGTGCGCATTGATTTCGGTCAACATCCCGGCACATGCGCAAGATGAGATTCAAAAGCGTTTTCCGGTGGAACCGGGCGGTCAGTTTATCCTGGACACGGACATCGGGCCGATTAAAGTCCATTCCACCGCAGAATCCCAGGTCAGTGTGGATGTGGTCATTGAAAAGCGCCGCATGACCGGAAGCGCGCTGGAATTCTTCAACAAGGAATTCAACCTTGATTTCGAGCATCAGGGCAACACGGTGCGGGTGATCTGCGAAAGAAAAGAGGGGAGGAGCCGCCGTTTCTGGAACAGCGTCTCGAGAAAAATCCATGTAGAATTCAGGGTCACGCTTCCTCAACGATTCAATGCCCAGCTCCGAACTTCGGGGGGCGGCATATCGGTGAGCGACCTGGAAGGGGACGTGACGGCCAGGACGTCCGGCGGCGGGTTGCATTTCGGCAACATACGCGGAAAATTATCCGGAAAGACTTCCGGCGGGGGCATCACCCTGGAAGGCGGAGAGGGGGATGTGGATGTCCATACTTCAGGGGGCGGGATCGATATTGGAAAGGTCAGGGGAGATGTCAAGGCCCGGACATCCGGCGGCGGCATCCGCGTGGAGGAAGTCATGGGGAACATCAACGCCTCGACTTCCGGGGGGCCCGTGAATGTAACCCTCACGCAGACTCCGACCGCGGACTGCAGGCTGACCACATCCGGAGGGGGTATCACCGTGCGTCTGACCTCCGATGCGGCGGTTCATGTCGATGCCTCGACCAGCGGCGGAAATGTGACCACGGATTTCCCGGTTCTGGTGAAGGGTAAGCTGAATTCCCGTTCCCTTCAGGCGGACATCAACGGCGGAGGCCCTCTTCTCTATCTGAGGACGTCCGGAGGCGGGATCTCCATCCGGCAGATTGAAGATTCCCGGCAGTGAGCGGCCGGACAATCTTCGGTTCGCTGAGGAGAAGACTTTTGGATTCGCCCGTTCGATTAGCGGCAACAGGCAGAGAATGGCCCGGCGGTCAGACGGAATCAGGCAGGCAAGCGGGAAAGCGGGTGTTTTCGGCAGAATGACGGCTTGAATCAAACGACGAACGCATCCCGCACGGCTTGCCCCGAAATAAGCCGTGCGCAGATGGATGTTTATTTTCTTGCAGATCAAAGATTCCCCTCCGCCGGCAGCGGGGAGCTCTGATCACGGAAGGCAGCCCTTTTTGGATCGGTTGCCTTTTTTATTGAAAATGGACAGTTGCGCCCTGATCGGATAGGAAAAGATCGCCCCGTAAAATCCTATGGACGCTTTTTCGGCGGATTCCGGGCGAGCAAATTGATCCCGTTGAAATAACCTGTCATGCCCAGGCCGCAGATCTGATCCAGGCAGACTTCCCGGATCACGGAAGTTTTCCGGAATTCCTCCCGTTTGTGAATATCCGACAGGTGAACCTCCACGGCGGGAATGCCGGTGGAGGCGATGGCATCCCGCAGGGCAAAGGAGTAATGGGTCAGGGCTCCGGCGTTGATGATCAGGCCCTGTATCCGTTTCCGGTTGCGGTGCAGGCAATCGATCAGGCTGCCTTCATGATTGGATTGAAAGAAGATGACACGCACGCCGATGCCGGCCGCGTGTTTCCGGATCGCCGCGTTCAGCTCCGTCAGCGTCATGCTGCCGTAAATTTCCGGCTCCCGTTCACCGAGCAGGTTCAGGTTCGGGCCGTGCATGACGAGAAATGTTTTTCGTTTAGCGGGCATTGGTCAGCCATTCCTCCAGGTGCCGGGCCGGATGGTCCGGGATTTCCGTAAATGCTTTTCCGATCCCTTTAAGCAGGATAAAACGCAGTCCCTGTCCGGTGCGCTTTTTGTCCGTCCGCATATGCTCATAAAGGGTGGCGCCGTCCAAACCGTTTGGAACAGGGGGCGCCGGAAACCGTTTCAGCAAGTCATCGATTCTTTGATAGGCATCCGGCTTCAGGTGCTCCCTTTTCATGGAAAGCCATGCCGCGAAACGCATGCCGTGCAGAACGGCTTCTCCATGCCTGAACAGGCCGTATTCAGTGGCGGATTCCAGCGCATGGCCCAGCGTGTGACCGAAATTGAGAATGCGCCTAAGTCCGCTTTCTTTTTCGTCCCTCCTGACCACATCCGCCTTGATGCGGCAGCAGACCGTGACCATCTGTTCGATCAGACCGGCATTCGCCGGATCACCGAGCCCCTCCCATTTTGATTCCAGCCAGGCGAAAAAAGGCTCACTGCGGATGAGCCCGTATTTCACGACTTCGCTCATGCCGGCCCAGTACTCCCTTTTCTCCAGTGTCGTCAGCACGGAAGGATCCATGAGCACCAGGCGGGGCTGGTGAAACGAGCCGATGAGATTCTTGCCCAGTTCGTGGTTGATTCCCGTTTTTCCGCCTACGCTGCTGTCCACCTGGGCAAGAAGTGTGGTCGGGATCTGCACCCAGGCAATGCCCCTCAGGTATGTGGCTGCAGCGAATCCGGCCAGATCGCCGACCACACCGCCTCCCAGGGCGGCGACGCAGGAGTCCCTTGTGAGCCCTGATTCGATCAGACGCGTGTACAGATCCTGGAGGATCCGCCAGGATTTGGAGTTTTCACCGGCGGGGACGGCGTGCAGGGATGCGGTGATGCCGGAACGTCTGAAGGCGTCGAGCAAACGGTCTCCGTACAGGGAGCCTACCGTGGCATCCGTTATGATGAACAGACGGTCCGGTGCGCAGGCACGGCGGACTCGGCGGCCGGCATCATCCAGCGATCCGGCCTGGATGAGGATGGGATAGCCCCTGCCGGGCAGGCGCACATTCACTGTTTTCATTCGGGTTTCCCCAGAAATCCGATGATGGCCGCGGCCACGCGCCTGGCATCGACCTCCTGGTTGAGATGCAGGAGCAGATCCGCTTTCCGGTACACGGATTCCCTGCTTTCCAGAAGGCTCCGTATCCGTTCCTTGCGCTCGCGGCCGCTCTCCTGGTTCAGCAGAGGCCTCTGGCGTGATCTTGCGGCGCGTTCCTCGATGATTTCGGGCGGGTAGGAAAGGCAGATGATGGTTCCGGAAAGATCCAGAAGCTCCCAGTTGCCCGGATCCAGTACTGCCCCGCCGCCCAGCGCCACGATACGGCCGCGCAGGCCGGCAACCTGGGACACGATTTCCTTCTCGATTTCGCGGAAACGGGATTCGCCCCATTTTTCGAAGATCTCCGGAATGGGCATGCCGGTTTTCCTGACGATCATTTCATCCGTATCCAGAAAGGGCCTGGCCAGCTTCCGGGCGATCAATTTTCCGATTCGGGTTTTACCGCAGGCCATGAAGCCGATGAGATAGACGTTGGCCGGCTCGTCCCCATGATTTTTTGTGTCCGGCAAATCGGCGGTGTTCATGATGCGTCCATCCATTCCGGTTTCACGATTGCATCAGCCCTTCAGCGAATGCAAGGACAGGATCGTAGAGATCCTCCGGCATCTTCCGGTCCAGGAAGATTTCATCCGCTGCCAGAGCCTGGGAGACGAGCATGGCCAGGCCGGGCACGCAGACGGCCCCGCGCCGCTTGAGGTCTCGCAGCAGCCTCGTTTTCATGGGGTGATAGACCATATCCAGAACAGTGGCGCCCTGTGGAAAAAGGTCCGGAAAAAGAAGGGGCGTGGCATCCGCATCCGGCCACATGCCGACAGGGGAGGCATTGATCAAAAGGCTTATGCCGGGCAGGCGATCCCTCATTTCCGGGCTGTCGGGACGTCCTGTATGGATCTTCAGGGAAAGCCGGTTTTCAAAATGGTTCCGGATCTTCTCCGCACGCCCGGGCAGGATGTCGCAGAGAAAGACCTCTTCCATGCCGCCTGAGCCGATCGCCTCGATGGCGGCCCTGGCAGCACCGCCCGCACCGAGAATGACTGCTTTCCCCCTGAATGCGAACCCGGATTTTTGAAGAGCCGTTCTGCAGCCGTGCACGTCCGTATTGGTTCCTGCAAGAACACCGTTGCGGTTTCGCACCGTGTTTACGGCTCCCACGCGGCAGGCTGCGGGTTCCCTCTCATCCAGCAGCGGGAGGATGGCTTCCTTGTGAGGAATGGTGACGTTGAATCCGGGTCTCCGGCAGGCGCGCGCCTCCCGGATGAAATCCTCCAGCCGGTCCGGGGGCACATCGACCGCGTCGTATTGCGCAGGGATGGAAAGCCGGCGGTATATATAACCGTGGATGGCGGGTGACAGGGAGTGTGCGATCGGATGTCCGATCACGCAGAAGGAATGCGTTGGGCTCTCAGGCATGCGATAAATTCCC
>JAFGEX010000223.1 GCA_016931355.1 bacterium | reverse complement strand
CCCCTGCCTCCAAAACATAGGACGGCCCGTCCGTGACATGATTCTCCGTGTTGTCCGCAAGCACGATTATGGCCTTGTCTGCGCCCGCGATGAGGATGGGGGCGCCTGTGAAGCAGCTGATGCGGGCCCCCTGCAGGATGAGCCGAACAATCCCCTCGTCCTGCGTGTTCACGATGATCTGCCCGTCGTCCAGCGTCCCGCTGATACTGTAGTTTCCCACCGATGTAATCGTCACCCGGCTGCCTTCCACCATGGCGCCGTCTCCATCCACGTCAATCGTGCTTCCATTCAGGGAAATTTGAATGATTTCGGAGGGATCCCAGACATAATCCCCGCTGTCCTCATGATCATCGTCATCCTCGGCGAGCGCATCCAGCACCGTGGTCGAAAAATCGCCGCTGTCATATGCGCCTGTGCTCGTATCCGTCCCGGAAGGCTCATCTGCCGGGGATGCGGGATCGGAATCCTTTTCGCATGAAAGGATTAAGAACAGAAGGATGGCGAAGGCCGGAAACAATGGAGGAATTCGCCTGAACATGGGACTCTCCTGCCGTATGACCGGATGAATGAATCATCCATTCCTGCATCTGTCTATTGAAGCTCACCGGCAGCACGCTGCCGGGGTATCTACGATCTGTATAGAGAAAGACACTTGTATTCGCTCCGTTACTACGGGTTGAGGTCCGGGGCAAGCCCCGCGGCAAACCGAGAAGGATGCGCTCGCCGACAGATCCATTTATATTTTAGACAGCTGGAAAACCAATTGTGTTGACACAGGATGAAACAGCCTAACCTCCGGGAGGTCTTTCTGCAGACCTCCCGGAGGTCCTGGATTGGAGGTTGCCTACCGTACACGGCAGCGGCTGCGAACAATTTCCTTGACTTTCAGGTAAAACTCTTTCACATTAAAAAAACTCAGGCTTTTAAGGCGGAGCTGCAAATGATTTCCGGAAAAGAAACGCAGGGATTGTCAAAAAAACCCCGCATCCTTTTTGAAGCCTGCGTCGATTCCCTGGAGGGGGCGCTCGCAGCGCAGGAATCCGGCGCGGACCGCATCGAGCTCTGTTCGGGCCTTTCGGAAGGCGGGCTGACGCCGAGCGCTGGCCTCATCCGGTCCACTTTCCAAAGCCTCCGCATCCCCGTGCATGTGCTGATCCGTCCGCGCTGCGGGGATTTCCTCTACTCCGATCAGGATTATGCGCTCATGCTCCGGGATCTGGAACTGGTAAAAGAATGGGGCGCTCAATGCGCAGTGTCCGGTTTTCTCACTCCTGAAGGGGACGTGGACAAGACTAAAACAGCGGAATTCATGGCTCTCGCCCGCCCGATGTCTTTTACGTTTCACCGCGCCTTCGACATGGTCCGCGATCCATTCCGTTCCCTCGAGGATCTCATCGCACTCGGCGCGGACCGCATCCTCACGTCCGGAGGAAAGTCCGCTGCTGAAAAAGGCATGGACCAGATCCGGAAACTCGTGCTGCAGGCGGGCGGCCGCATTTCCGTCATGGCCGGCGGCGGCGTGGATGAAACGAATGTGCGCAAAATCGCGGATGAGACAGGCGTGCGCGAAATTCACGCCACGCTGCGAAGCCCCCGTGAAAGCCGGATGCGGTTCAGGAATTGTGAAGTCCGCATGGGGGGAGGCCGGGCGTCATCCGAATTTGAATGGAAGGCGGCTGATCCGGAACGCATGCGGGTGATTCGAAATATATTGGAGTGACACCGGCACTACCTGAGTGCAGTGGCCTGCAATCCGCAATGAACTACCACGCCGCAAGCATCGGGGTATTAAAAGAAAACCCAAAACAAAATACGCCCCAAGGGGCTGGGAATTTCAACCGTAAAGATGAAATGAGCCGGTTTACGCTGGAAAAACAAGGCGGCGGCTCATGAAAATTCTGGCCATGGAGATGGAACTGGTTGAAATCGGTTCCCCGGCTGCGGAACCGCTGCAGTAAAATACCTTCCAAAAAGGAACGGCGAAAAACCGCCTTCCGCGAATCCATTATCCGTGGGGCACGCCCGATAAAAGACCGCTACTCCCACACGCCCTGTATCGTTTCCCCGCATCTGGGGCATTTCCCGTCCCTGACCGCATTCTTCTGTACCGTGAATCCATATCTCAAAATGAGGCTGTTTCCGCAGGAAGGACAGTTCGTATTCTCCCCCTCGTCTCCAGGCACGTTTCCGGAATAGACGAAGCGGAGGCCGGATTTGACCCCGATGTCCCTCGCCCTGCTGATCCGCCTCGGATCCGTGGGGGGCCTGTCCATCATCCTGTACTGCGGATGAAAACGGCTGATATGCCAGGGGATGGATGGATCCACACCGGCGATGAAACGCGCGATTTCGCCGATTTCCTCCTCGGTATCATTGAGTCCCGGCACGAGCAACGTCGTCACCTCCACCCAGACACCCCCGCGGTGCATTGCGGCGATCGTGTCCAGGACAGGCTGAAGCCTCGCCCCGCATATCTTTTTGTATGAGGAATCCCTGAAAAATTTCAGATCCACATTCGCTGCGTGCATGAAGGGCAGCATGGCCTCAAGCGCCTCCTTGGACCAGAATCCATTGGTCACAAATACATTCCGGATTCCTGCGGATCCGGCGAGTCCGGCGATGTCGTATGCATATTCCCAGTACACGGCCGGTTCCGTGTAGGTATAGGAAATGGTTTTACAGGAACGGCCCGCTGCGGCCTGCACGACGGATTCCGGATCCGCGTCCTCGCCCTCGATGACTCCCTTCTCGCGGGGCCCCTGCGAAATATCCGCATTCTGGCAAAAGAGGCAGTTCATGTTGCATCCTGCCGTAGCCAGCGAAAAGGATCGGGTACCGGGGAGAAAATGGAACAAGGGCTTCTTTTCAATGGGGTCGATGTGGGAGGCCACGGGTTTTCCAAAAACGAGGCTGACGAGCGTGCCCGACCTGTTTTCCCTCACACCGCATATCCCCCGTCTTCCCTGGCGGATGACGCATTCATGCGGGCACAGGCCGCAACGGACTGCGCCTCCCTCCAGTTTTTCGTAAAAGCGCGCTTCCTTCATGGATGAATACTCCATCCCGGCCGCAGTCCTTATCCGGAACATCCGGCCGGCGCCATGGATCGCGAACCGCCCATGAGCAGGGCGAAATCCGGGCCGCGGCCCGGCAACCTCAGGCGATAAACCACGAAGCGATCCGTACGAGAAAGCCCAGAAACAGGGCGATCAGAAAGGTATACAGGACGATCAGCAGGGTTTTTTTCACCCCCACCTGCCTGTAGAGAACGCCGATGGTTGCGACGCAGGGCACGTAAAAAACCACGAATACGGTGAAAACCATCATCTGCCCGTAGCTCAGCACGGAATCCAGGGGACTGCCGAGGGCCTGCTGAAGCATGAGCAGGGACAGTTCCTTGCGCAGCACTCCGAATAGCAGGGTGGTCCCGACAGCTGCCGGAAGGCCGAGAAGCCAGGTGACAGGCCTTGCCAGGCCGTTGAAAATCCCGGTCCAGTTGAAATGATCGGTCAGCGTCAGGATGACGCTTCCGGCGATGAGCAGGGGCCAGGCGATGACGATGAATTCCTTGAGGCGCATCCAGGTTTTGGCCCAGGTGACCTTCCACGTGGGCATCTGCCAGACCGGTATTTCGAGCAGCATGCCGGGGACGGATTCCGGGAGCATCCGGGACAGGAATCCGGTGGTCAGCAGGATGACCAGGAGATTGAGCATGTAAACGCCGAACGCAGCCGGGCCCCCCAGGTAATAACCGATCAGGCCGAAAATCACGGTCATGCGCGCAGCGCATGGGATCATGGTGACCGCGAAAGAGGCGATGAACCGGTCGCGCCGGGATTCCAGGATACGTGTGGACATCACGGCTGGGACGCTGCATCCGTATCCGAGCACGACCGGGATCACGGCCGTGCCGTGCAGTCCGACCCGGTGCATGAGCCCGTCCATGAGGAATGCCGCGCGCGGCAGATAGCCGGCATCCTCGAGCAGGGAGAGGCCCAGGAGAAAGGGCAGCAGATAGGGGAGTATGATGGCGATGCCTCCGGCAAGACCGTCCGCCGCCCCTCGGACCAGGGAATGGAGCAGGCTCCGGGGTTCCATGGAACGGGTCAGCCATTCACCGAAACCGGACAACCTGCCGAGCAGCGCGTTTTCAACCCAATTGCCCGCCTTGAAGACCGTAAAGAACAGCAGAAAAAGGATCAGCACCAGACTGACAAATCCCCAAAAATTATGCATCAGAACATTGTCAAGCCTGTCCTTCCAGTGAATAACGGGTTTCCGGACCTGCGCGACTTCCTCATAGAGCGACATCGAAAGCGCATGGCGCTCCGAATTGATGACCGCATCGGAAGGACGGCCGTGGTCTTTTTCAAGAGCAGCGCCGAGTCTTTTCGCTTCAGCCGCCAGCCCCGGATGCTTTCGAAGAAAATGATCCGAGAAATAGGGGTCTTTTTCCAGAAGTTTAGTCGCGATCAGATGACTTGAAAAACGGGAACCGGCTGTTCCCGCCTTTTCCACGCGCCTCGAGAGGCGTTCGATCACCTTCTCCACATCCCGATGCCCGGCGATATGCCTGGCCTTCGGTTTTCGAACAGAGGCTTTCAGGGCCTGCCGGAAAAGGTCCTGCACGCCTTTTCCCTTTGAGGCAGTGGCAGGGATCACGGGTATGCCAAACAAGACCGAGAGTCGTTTCGCATCAATGAGAATGCCTTTCCGCTTGGCTTCATCCATCATGTTCAGGCAGAGGATCATGGGGATTTCGAGATCCATGAGCTGCAGCGTCAGCTCCAGGCTGCGGCCGAGGATGGAGGCGTCAATCACATTGATGAGCACATGGATCGGTTTGTCCAGCAGGAAACGCTGCGTCTCTGTGGAGGCGGGATCCAGGGAGGTCAGGGAGTAAACGCCGGGGAGATCGATGAGGTTGCACGGCCGGCCGTCCACTGAAATCCGGCTCTCCGTATAGGAAACCGTGGCGCCCGGGAAATTGGAGGTGAGAGACCGGTAGCCTGCGACCTCGTTGAAAATCGTGCTCTTTCCGCAATTGGGCTGGCCGATGAGAACAAACTGCGGCTGTTGTCCGACCCGTTTCCCGGACGAAGCCGGTCTGTTGCGTGCGGCTTTATCCGGACTTTTCATCCTGAGGCCGCACCCGGATGTGCCTGGCGACGCCCCGTCCAAGCGCCACCCCCACACCGTGAATCCGGACCAGAATCGGACCCCGCATGGCACAGCATCGTTGGACGATCAGAACATCGCCTTCGTGAATACCCAATTGATTGAGGCGCTGCCGCATATGCCAGCCTCCTCGTATCTCCTGAACGATCATGGGCGCAACCGTCCGGACCTGATCCAGCGTCTTGCTCGAAACTGAGTTTTTACCTGTTTCCATTCACTTTCCGGATGAACACTCTTGCCACGAGCAGCCGGATATATTCCGGAGCGTACCCCGCAACGAGAAAAGGGAAGATCGGAGCTTCGCTGCCGCAGGCTGCGCGGAATCTTCGGCTTTTAAGGAAAAATTCATCTGTTTTTTGAAGCTCCCCGCAACAGGCAGCGCTGAATCTATGATCTTCAGGGAAAAGACATCCGTATTCGATCGCATACCCCGGGTAATGCGACCATCGTCAGATTGAAGCTCCCCGGCGTAACCTGCTGTGAATCTTCGATCTGTAAGGAAAAAACTTTTAGATTTGCTCGCTTACCCCTCAGCAAGCCTAAGGGGAATGCGCCCGCTGCCAGATTCAATAAAACATAATTAAACGTTTCAAATGGCCAGAAAGTTCCCTCCACACACCCTTACACAGTACAAAAAAGCCCCCGGATTTTGACCCGGGGGCTGGAAAATCCCTACAAGGGACAAAGGGCATCCCTGGATCCCGGAATGAACCCGCCCTACTGAAGCGCCAGAGGATAACGAAGCGCCAGCCGGGGCTGGATGCGCTCCTGCGGTTTGTAGGCCCCCTTGTCCTCATCCCAGACGAAATTCCAGATGTAATCGACATAGAGCAGCAGATAGGGCTTGATCTTGTATCCCAGGCCGACGCGCGCAACGGACCTTCGGTCGAGTTTCAACACATCCTTGAGCTTGTCCATGCCGATCTTGTCGTATGTGGCCTCGAAGCTGATAAGGGGGATGTCCTGGGACAGCCCTGCCCCGAAATGCAGAAGCCCGCTGTTGGCCTGTCCGTCTATCAGCTGATAGGTGCCCAGCACGCGGATGAATTTCAGCACATCGAGCGTCAGACCGCCGAACCAGCCCTTGCGGTCCTGGTTCATCAGGGGCAGAAGCATTTTTTGGCGCACGGGCACGCCTTTGATCGCATTGTACAGCACCGCATTGTCCTTGATTTCCGCGGTGTTGCCCCCGAGTTCCTCGTAGAATTCAAGCAGTTCGCCGACCGACGTGTAGCGGAGAACTTCGTAGAAGGGGCCGAAATAGCCCGGGATGTATCCCTTGTTCAGCATGCGGCGCTCGAACTGCGCAGACAGGTTCACCAGGTTCAGGAGGGCGTTGAAATCCGCCCGGATCCCGATCGCCTGGCCGCTGCCCACCCCCTCGTTGTCCCAGTCCCCCACCGTTTGCATCCCCGCCAGCTTGAGGAGCTCGGTCATCATGTCCGTCTCTGTCGGAGGATCGAGCACGGCCGCATGATCCGCGTACAGCATGGTGTTGAAGGATTCGGACTTGATCAGGGGCAGTTCCACATCCACGCCGTACAGGGATATGCCGTCCTTGGATTTTTTCCAGGCATCCGGATCCGCGTCCGTTACATAACTGGCTCCGAATCCGAGATTCTTGAGTATGGGCATCTCGCTGCGATAAAGCGGACGCACATAGGCCCGGCCGCCTATCACCTCCATCCGGCCGAGATTGGAGGCGATGGTTTCGAATCCGAAAAGCCCCCTGTCCACATCCAGGGCAAGCCCGATCTTGCGTTCGTCGTAGTTGATCTGGTTGTTGTAGTAATTGACGATGAAACCGTGCCCCAGCCGCGTTGCATCCAGGGCGCCCAGCCTGGCGTAGAAAGGATCCCCCTTGTGTGCGTACCGGAGATAGCGGATCAGCCGCGCGTAATCGTATCCGGAATCCCAATCCTCGGAACGGACCTTTCCCGTTTCCGTGTTGACCAGCAGGTTGACATTGAGCCCGATCCCGATTTTCCCGATGGAGATATCCGGCATGAAACTCAGGCTGAAATAGGGCTGATTGTCGATCCAGGCCATGCCCAGACCTCCATCCAGTTCCCCGTCGCCCTTGCCGTAGTATCCGGACCATTGACCCAGGGCGACGCCGCAGAATAGAAGCATCATCAGAACCAACCCTGCTCTCTTCATGTTCAGGCCCTCCAGGTTTTAATCAAATCAGATCTGACACGGGCGCTGAAACCGGGGCAGACCCCGGGATCAGCGGAAAGTTTCGATTTGCATAATATTTTAATCAACTTTTACGACTTTGTCAAGGGAAAAGCCGAATCCACAGGATTGGATACAAAACAGTATTTTCTACTAGATCTTGTTCCATTTTAAATCTTTTTACAATATTTTGTTCTCCAGACAAAAATATCCTTGACAGGATTCCGGGATTTTTCTATATTGCTGGCGGTTCGATTTTCATCACATTTCAAGACCGGGAATCCCGTGAAAATCGGGAGCTGCCCCGCAACTGTCATTCCGATCCCGCTTTCGGGATATGCCTCTGCCGGATAAGCCACTGTCCATTTCAGGATGGGAAGGCGGCTCGGGCCGGAAAAGCCAGGATACCGGAGCCTTAGGCCTGCGAGGGAAGGCATACCATGAACGAATGGGGGAGCCCGCCTTGAGGCGGGTTTTTTTATGGCTGAGGAAAGTAAACATTTACATGCGCCCGCATCTCCAGCTGAAAACCGCGGGGAATACGCCCGCTCTCAGATTCAGAGTCTGGCCCTGATGTCGATTCTCATCGCCCTGGGCGTGGCCCTGGGATTCGCCTTTGCCTCCATCCCGAATGTCGAGCTTGTGACCGGCACGGTTTTCCTCTCCGGCATGATTCTCGGAAAAGCGCGCGGGACCGCGGCGGGCGTGATGACCGAAGCATTGTATTCCATCTTCAGCCCGTACGGGATCGCACCCCTGCCCATGCTGGCCGCTCAGTGCGCGGCCATGGGAAT
>JAFGEX010000020.1 GCA_016931355.1 bacterium | reverse complement strand
GCTTTTTGTTGAGTGGTCATGATGTCCTCCTTTGAGTTACTGGGTTCGAACAACCAAAATTAACTCATTGGAGGCATTATGGCCACTATAAAAAATGACCAACTGTCAGGTGAATACTATCTCTAAACATACATATTCTTGCGCGAAGCGCGAGGGAAATTTTTAAAATCTCTTGAGGTGTCATTCCCCGCCCCTTGGGGCGGAGGATACTGTTAAAGAGGGATTCAATGAGTATATCCAAGAAAAAATCCGGAAAGATTGAAATACCTGGTATAAATACTCTTACTGATATTGACGGTAATGTTTACAGAACCGTGAAAATCGGCAGTCAGATATGGATGGCTGAGAACCTGAAGGTCACGCGCTATCGGAACGGAGATGCCATACGAAATGTGACTGACGATTCAACCTGGACAAAGCTTACAAAAGGAGCCAGATGCGCGTTTGAAAATAGTGAGAACAATGCTAAAATTTACGGTTACCTTTACAACTGGTACGCAGTAAATGACTACAGGAAGATTGCACCTCCAGGCTGGCATATTCCAAAAGATGCTGAATGGCAGACCTTAGTGGATTATTTGGGCGGGGCGGACGTGGCAGGAGGGAAAATGAAGGAGGCAGGAACGACGCATTGGATAAGCCCAAACGCTGGTGCCACGAATGAATGCGGCTTTTCCGGGCTTCCGGGCGGGTACCGCGAGTGCAGCAACGGCAGCTTCCTCTTTCTGGGTTTCAATGCCTACCTCTGGTCTGCTACGGAGTACATTATTGAATGCGACGCCTCGGACCGGAGCATGAATTACTTCGATTCGGGCGTACACCATGGCAATAACAGTAAGCGATACGGTTTATCTGTTCGTCTTCTCAGGGATAATTAGACTATTTAACTATTTGGCTATTTCTCGCGCGAAGCGCGATTGGAAAAATTTAAACCTAATTGGGAATAATTCCCCGCCCCTTGGGGCGGAGGATGGGGGGGGATCAGAACGAGCGGAAGAGTTTTTTCACGCTGGACCAATACAGGAGAATGCGCTCACTGCCAGATTCAATTTCAGGTTGAACCAAGCAACACTTTCAAGGAGATCAAAATGAGAAGAAACCCTTGCTCAAACCTGTTGCCCTTCAAGATCGGGCTGGCGGTTGTGGTGTTTTTCTTCGTGCCGTGCCTGTTCTCACAGATTTCACTTGAAGGTACAGTAAAGAATAATGCTGGTGAACCTGTTGAAAACGCCTTTGTAGAATTGATAGACAATGCAGTAACAAGCCGTAGTTTCAGCGACTACACAGACAGTGAAGGTAAGTACTCAATCCAAATCACAGAAACCGGAATGGACTCTCATACCGCAAACCCGGAGGCGTTCAGACTCTCCCAGAACTACCCCAACCCCTTCAATCCCTCGACAGTCATCTCCTATGACCTTCCTTATCCATCGAAAATCCGGTTAGACATCCACAACATTCTTGGGCAAAAGGTGAGAACTCTTTTTGACGGATTCCAACCCGAACTTTCCAGACATGTCGTGTGGAATGCCACGGATGAGACGGGTCATGGAGTCCCTGCCGGTGTTTACATTTACTCGCTGAGAGCAGAGGGTGTGCGGATCAGCAGGAAAATGCTGTTGATTGATGGCGGCGCTTCGGCTGCTCGGATATCCAATCCGGCTGAAATCCAAAAATTAGGAAAGCCCCTGTCTATCCAGTACCTCCTTCGCATTACGGGCACGGACATCGAAACCTATGAACTTCCTGGAATTTTAATAAGTGAAAATAAAAGTTTCAATGTAACTGTGTTCAAGACGGGTACAGATTTAACAGTCACAGACGTTGATGGGAATGTCTATAAGACAGTAAAAATAGGCGATCAATGGTGGATGGCGGAGAACCTGAAAGTCACGCATTACCGGAATGGAGACGAGATACCGAATGTTACAGATGAAACTGCATGGACGGGTCTTTCAACCGGAGCAAAGTGCGCGTATGAAAACAATGAGAGCAATGCAGAGGTTTACGGGTATTTGTACAATTGGTATTCTGTAAAAGACAGCCGTAATATAGCTCCTGCAGGGTGGCATGTACCCACGTATGAGGAATGGAATATCTTGATTGATGATTATTTGGGAGAAAATTTTGTTGCAGGTGGAAAAATGAAAGAAGTTGGTACTACACATTGGTGGAGTCCTAACGAAAGTGCCACCAATGAATGCGGCTTTTCCGGGCTTCCAGGCGGGCACCGCAACGTTGGAAGGTTCTACACTCTGGGCGCCGAAGCCTTTTTCTGGTCCGCTACCGAAATCGGTGAAAGTTGGGCTGATCACCGGAGCCTATCCTACGAAAATCCGTACATAGGCCAAGGCGGTCAATTTAGACATGATGGTCTTTCTGTTCGTCTGATCAAAGATTAGTACCATTTGACAATTCGACTATTTGTTGGGGGGTGGGGCAGCGAATTTTAAGAATCGGGCGGTTTTGGGTTTAAAACCCCTGAAAAATTTCGTATATTATCCTCAGTATTGTTCGAAAATTCCTGGTTTTTTAAGAGCTTTTGATTGTATATTTGATTGTTAGTATGATTCTAAGTTCAATTAAAACAGAACAATTCCTCTGCTTTGGGAGCAGGGGGTCGTGGGTTCAAATCCCACCGCCCCGACGAAAGTGTATGAAAATTGAAGATATCATTCATTCTATCCGCCTGAATCGGATTAAAATTACTGATCATGCGGATGAAGAAGCCTATTCTGATCATCTCGGCTTTGACGAAATCTTTCTCAGCGTTTTCGAAGGTCAAATCATTGAGAGTTATCCGGATGACAAACCCTATCCCAGCTGTTTGATATACGGAAAAAATATCCAAAAAGAACCGATTCACAGCGTATAGGCGTACAATGAAGAAAATGGGTGGGCCGTACTGATCACTGTATATCGCCCGGATCCGTACAGATGGATCCATTGGAAAAAGAGGATAAAATGAAATGGTGCCGTTTTATCAATGTCCTATCTGCGGCGGCGAAATGAAGAAGAAAAAAGTCGAAAAAATTTTAAGGGGAGGGAACCACACCGCCGTCCTTAAAGTCAGCGCTGACGTATGCCTGCATTGCGGAGAAAGATTGTACTCGCCGAGGACAATCAAACTTTTTGAAGAGATCCGCAGGAAATTGGCAAACCAGGAAGTATCTGAATTCAAGATCCTCGGAAAAAGTTTTCAGATCCAACCTTCATAGATTCTGATGACATTCACGCAACGTTCCTTCAAGGTGAGGCGCAGTTTGTATCTGACAGTGGGCGAATCGAAGTGTCTTTTTCCTTACAGATAGAAGATTCCAAGGCAAGAGCTACCGGAAAGGCTCAATGAATTTTTTCAATTTTACCAATCTGTCCTTTTTATTTTTTCTTCATATATGCAGGACTTCAAAGGGGAGGACAAGACATGCCGGACATGGGAACATCAAAAAAAGTCACCAGGGTGGGGGGCGGAGAGACGCCTTCCGCTGCGCCGAAACAACCGGGGACCCTCGCCTCGATCGACAAGGGCAAGGCGAAAAAATTCCGCATTTTCGCGGTCCTCTGCTGGATCATTGCGATCGCCTTTGAAATCGGTGCGATCGTACTGCTCAAGAAGCCTCCAGTCGGCACTGCTGAGCTCATCTTTATGATCGCCGTGGACTTTATCTTCGCCCTGATCGGCATCGTGCTCTGGAAAAAGGCGAACCGCTACGATCCGGCGTCTGAAAAGGAAAAAATCCGATTTTTCGTCCAGAACCAGCTGGGCGTTTTCATCGCCATCATCGCCTTTCTGCCGCTCGTCGTTTTGATCCTCACCAGCAAGGATCTGAAAGGCAAGCAGAAAGGCATCCTCGGCGCCGTCGCGGTGGTCGCCATGCTCATTGCCGCCATCGCGGGAATCGACTTCAATCCGCCGTCCCTGGAACAGTACGCGGAGCAGACCGCGCGTGTCGAGGCCCTGACCGGAGCGAATCATGTTTACTGGACCCCGCACGGATCCAGCTATCACATCTATTCGGATTGCTCCTACATCAACACGGACAGGACTTCTGAAATATTCGAAGGAACAGTCGCACAGGCCAGGGAGCTCAAGAACATCACGGATCTCTGCGACCGCTGCGCGGCCCGGGCGGAAAGGGAAAAACTACCGCAAACCCGGTAAGCGGCGATTCCCCTGTTGATCATTATAACGGCCTGACTGCCCTATCCGGGGAGTAAGGCCGTTTTTTGTATATCCGGCTATGAGCGCTCCTTTCGCGCATCCCATGGCAGGTAAACCCCTGTCAATCAATGCGAGGCAACTTTAAAGTGCGTCGCAGTTTTTAAAAACGATACTGGTCACCTGGTATTTTTCTTCAGGGGATGGGTGGAAATGATCCCAAGCGGAAAGGAAACGGATTTAATCAAAATGGGATGGATCATGAACATTCGAGAATCTTTGATGACGACAGCTTTGATTCTGGCCTTGTCCGGACACGGACTGTCTTCACAGATCACGCTTCAAGGCATTGTGACGGACAACGGGCCTGAACCGGTGGAAGACGCCCTGGTCGAATTGTCCGACCAGGCCGATCCGGCTCGTGTTTTCACCGACCTGACGGACAGCGAAGGAAAGTATGCCATCACAATAACAGAAACCGGGATGGATGCGGGATTCACGGTCCCGGGTGCGTTTCGATTGTCGCAGAATTTTCCCAATCCTTTCAATCCTTCAACGGTCATTGCCTATGAATTGCCCCGGCCTTCGAGAATCAGCATCGATATCCACAATGTGCTCGGGCAAAAAGTCAAAACGCTTTTTGAGGGATATGCGCCGGAGAGGTGCGGTCAGGTCGTCTGGGATGCAACAGACCGTGAAGGACGCGGCGTTCTGGCCGGTGTTTACATCTATTCATTGAATGCCGAAGGCATGAGAATACACAGGAAGATGCTTCTGTTGGACGGAGGCGCGGGAAGCGCAGTCCCGTGCCCGCAGAGACCGGCTGAAAACAGAAACCGCCTGAACAAGCCTGCTTCTGATGTTTACAGACTCCGCGTTTCAGGCGAAGGCATCGACACCTATACGCAGCCGGACGTTTCCATTACCGCGAATACGGTCATGAATCTGTCCGTCGAGCGCATTGTGACGGACAGTGACGGCAATGTTTACCGGACCGTCAAGATCGGGTCGCAATGGTGGACAGCCGAGAATCTGAAAACAACGCATTACTGGAACGGAGAAAGCATTCCGAATGTGACGGATGTCACGGAATGGAAGAGTCTGCAGACAGGCGTCTGGTGCGATTATGAGAACGATCCGGACAATGCCTCCGTCTACGGCCATCTGTACAACTGGTACGCGGCCGGCGACAGCCGCGGCGTGGTGTCGCTGGGCTGGCATCTGCCGTCGGATGAAGAATGGAAGGTCCTGGAGATGCAGCTCGGCATGAGCCGGGCCGACGCGGACAGGAACGGAGAACGGGGCACCGATGAAGGCGGGAAGCTCAAAGAAACCGGCATGGAGCATTGGCTGAGTCCCAATGAAGGGGCCAACGATGCGACCGGTTTCACCGCGCTGCCGGGCGGATACTTTACCGGAAATTTTCTGTTGCTCGGCATCATCGCCGGCTTCTGGTCCTCTACCGATGATGTGGAAGGCTGTGCCAAGTACCGGACCGTGAGCCGCCATAGTTCGGCCATATGCAGGCTGGATGCCGATCAATATTACGGAATGTCGGTCCGTCTTGTCCGTGACGCGAGACTGAAGGATCTGATCGGCATTCAGATCGGCCGGGATGTCTATTCGCTCAATCCGGGAGAATCCGCATCGATGAGCTGTACGGCGCTTCTGCCGGACCAGAGCATGGTGGACGTCACGGCTCAGACGGCGTGGACTGTTTCCCCATCCGAAGCAGGCAGCGTGGATGGAAACGGCCTTTTCACAGCCGCCTCCCGATTCGGACCTGCGATCATTCAGGCGAGTTACGACGGATTTTCGGACAGCGCAGCTGTGAATGTTCTCGAAACCGGAACCCTGACGGATATCGACGGAAATGTTTACAGGACCGTCAAAATCGGCGAACAATGGTGGATGGCGGAGAACCTGAAGGTCACGCATTACCGCAACGGGGCCGAGATTCCTTACGTGGCCACTGATAAAGCCCTGTGGACGAGCCTGGGCACACCGGCTTACTGCTATTATGACAACGATTCAGATAACGTCGCCGTTTACGGCCTACTCTATAACTTTTATGCGGTCAGCAATTACCGCAACATTGCTCCCGCGGGGTGGCATGTGCCGTCCGACTCGGACTGGAAAACGCTTGAAAAACACCTCGGCATGAGCCAGGCTGAGGCCGACGACTGGGGTGCGCGCGGAACGGCTGGAGGAAAGCTCAAGGAAACAGGCGATTCCCATTGGATCGATCCGAACACAGGGGCAACCAATGAAAGCGGATTTTCCGCCCTGCCCGGCGGGTATTGTTTCGGCGTCGACGTGCCCTTTCATTATCTGGGCAACAGTGCCTTTTTTTGGACCTCAACAGCGAACGGAACCTATGAAGCCTGGAGCAGACAGTTGGAATACGACCAGAGCTGGATTTACCGCAGCAGCCATCAGGAAAAGGTGGCCGGACTTACGGTTCGTCTGGTGAAGGATTAGGGCCGGTGTGCGGACAGATATAATTCCATTGGGATTGATCCATCTGACGGAGGGGCCATTCCCCGCGGCTTGTCCCGGGGAAGGCGTGTGCATATCCGTGTTTATTCCTTACAGATCGAAGACTCACCAAAGCTTGAGAATGGGAGCTTAATATCCCTTGCTGCTTGCGGCCGGGAGCTTCCATTTCATGCAAACTGAAGAGATGAGATTGATCGTACACGCAAAGACCCGCCGGCGAAGCGAGTCCATGAAAGGCGGATAAAATGAAAATTCTATTGAGAGGAATAATTTTTTTACTGGTCTCCCTGTCTGTCCCGAAAGGTTACGGCAAGGGTCAAATCCCCTTTCTTCAGAAGACCGGCGCTGTCACACAGTTGATCGTGGACGGCGGGCCCTTCATCATCCTCGGCGGGGAGCTGGGGAATTCCTCCGCTTCGACGATTATATACATGACGCCGGTCTGGCCGAAATTGAAGGCCTTGCATCTCAATACAGTACTGATGCCCGTGTACTGGGAACTTATCGAGAAGGAGGAAGGGAAATATGATTTTTCCCTTGTGGAGCAACTGATCTCGGAAGCCCGGAAGAACGAGTTGAAGGTGATCATCCTCTGGTTCGCCTCCTGGAAGAACAGCATGTCCAGCCATGCACCGGTCTGGATCAAGCTGAATCAGGAAAAATATCCCAGGGTGCGGGACGACAAGGGCCGCAGCCATGAAATCCTGACCCCGTTCAGCGAGAACAACCTGCAGGCGGATCTGAGAGCGTTCACCGCATTCATGAATTTCATCCGGGATTTCGACGGAAAGAAGCATACGGTCATCATGATACAGGTGGAGAACGAAATCGGCATGCTGCCGACCGCCCGGGATTATCATCCGGAAGCCGATCTGGCCTTTCAAAAGGCTGTACCCGGGCAGCTGATGGATTATCTGGAGGGGAACCGGGATCGACTGATGCCGTGGCTTCAGGATGTCTGGAAGAACAACGGCTTCAAGACTTCGGGAAACTGGGAGGAGGTGTTCGGCAAAGGCCTCGAGGCCGACGAGATCTTCATGGCCTGGCATTTCTCAAGATTTGCGAACCGCATCATCGAGGCGGGTAAGGAAATCTATCCGCTGCCGATGTTCGTCAACGCAGCCCTGAACAGGCCGAACCGGGAACCGGGATCCGGTTATCCCAGCGCAGGCCCGCTCCCGCATCTGGTGGATATCTGGAAGGCGGCGGGTCCCGAGATCGATTTTCTGGCTCCGGACATTTACTTCCCGAACCTGAAACACTGGTGCGACCAGTATGTCCTGCAGGGGGATCCCCTCTTCATCCCGGAGCACCGTTTCGACCGCACGGCAGCGGCCAAATCGCTTTACGTGATCGGCCATTATGCCGCTTTAGGATTTTCCCCCTTTTCCATAGAATCGAACGAGGATCCCGGGAACGATCCTCTCGGTAAAAGTTACGCCCTGATCAACGAACTGAAGCCCCTGATCCTCTCCCGCCAGGTTCAGGGCATGACCGACGGAGTCCTTCTCGACAAAGAAAATCAGGAAACGGTCCTGCGGATGGGGAAATACGGGATCACGTTCAGGCATGACCATACCCTGGGCTGGTCGCCGGGCGCCAAAGAGGAAGAGTGGCCCGCAACAGGAGCCATCATCATCCGGACCGGGGAGGACGAATTTTACGTCGCAGGCTCGGGAGTCGTGGCGACCTTCAGGCCCGCGGACGACGAATCGCTGAATGCGGGGATCCTGAAAACAGAGGAAGGCCGGTTCGAGAACGGCGGGTGGAAAATTCTGCGGCATCTGAACGGAGACCAGACCCATCAGGGCAGGCATCTGCGCATACCGGTTGGGGATGTCGGTATCCAGAGAATGGAATTATATATTTACAAATAATAAATAAAATGCAATTCCTCCCTGTGCCGTCTTCATCCAGGCTCCGAGCAGACCGGAGGGCAGGAAAAGGGCCCTCTTTGGGATCGGCAGGCTTTCCGCTCCCCATGCCGGCAAAACGGCAACGGTGCCTGGCTGTCATTGAAACGGTCATCGAACGCTTACCCCGGGGCATGCCGTGGGGTAAGTGAGCGAATAAAATTGTCATTCTCCTGACCGATCAAAGATTCTCAACCACGACCTGAAGTGGATCTTCAGGATGCATCACCCTGAGGATGTTATCCCTTTTCTGAGAATGTCCGGTTTACCGGTGAATAGACCTGTTTTTCTCCATATACTCGATGTACCGCCTGAGAGCCCGACTCCATTGCATGTGGGTTTGCCGTTCATTCTGGTCCCCGGCACAATATTTGAAGAATGATTCGTGATTGACTTTTTGAAGTAAAACCTTTATTTTGCACTTCATAACGGCAAAGGCCGAAGGGATTTGTATTTCATATTGAAATCGGCAGGTTTCCGCGCGATTCTGTCGCGGGACACGGATTGTGACATTTTTGTCAAATCCCTGTGAATCTGGTAGCGAGCGCATTCCCCGCGGCTTGACGCGGGGTAAGCGAGCGAATCTAAAAGTTATCTTCCTTACAGATCGAAGATTCCCCGCCGTTTGCGGCGGGGAGCTTCAATTGTCAACCTGTCATGAAAGGAAGGATCATGAGATTATCGGACCGGATGAAGGAGAGCAACATCGAAATCATGATCGTTGAAGACAGTCCGACGCAGGCTGCCCAGTTGAAGCACGCACTGGTCTCTCATGAATACAAGGTCGCCGTTGCCAGGAACGGCGAGGAAGCCTGGCAGATGCTGCAGAAAGAGAGCCCGACCATTATCCTCAGCGACGTGCTGATGCCCGGCATGAACGGCTATGAACTTTGCGAAAAAATCAAGAAACACGACACGCTGAAGCGTATCCCCGTGCTTTTGCTCACCCAGCTGTCCGGACCGAGGGATATTCTGCGCGGGCTGGAATGCGGCGCGGATCATTTCATCACCAAACCGTATAATGAGGATTATCTCCTTTCCCATATCCAGTACATCCTGGTGAACCGGGAGCTGCGCAGAAACGCGATCGCGGACCTGGGCATCGAGATCTTTTTCGCCGGACACAAACATTTCCTCACCTCGGACAGGATACAGATCCTGGACCTGCTCTTTTCAACCTACGAGGCCGTCATCCAGAGGAACCAGGAGCTTGAAAAAAAGAACCGCGAGCTCGAACAGTCCCTGGAGACCATACGCGCCCTGAGGGGGCTCATCCCGATCTGTTCGCATTGCAAGAAAATCCGTAACGACGAGGGCTACTGGCAGAAGCTGGAGGAATACATCCACGAGAATTCAGAGGCGGAATTCACCCACGGATTGTGTCCGGACTGCGAAAAGTCCCTTTATTCCAAATATTTCGACAAGGATGAGAAGGCCAGAAAGCCTTGAAAGGGAGGCGAGCGGCAGATGCCTGCCCCGGCCGACAGCCGGAAACGGGTCGTCGTATTTGACCTGGGCAATGTCTTCATCCGCGTGGATACGGACCGGCTTGCCCGGGAGTTGAACCGGGCCGCGGCCGGAACGGGGGAGAAACGGGCCTTGTCCGAAATTCTGGATCCCGGCCTTGCGGCGGACTATGAACGGGGACGCCTGTCCTCCGCGGCCTTTTTTGCATCGATCAGGGAGCGGCTCCGGTCCGATGTGACATTCGAATCCTTCCGCAGGATCTGGTGCGGCATCTTCACTCCGATTGATCCCATGATCGATTGTCTGCCCGAGCTTCGCGGGATTTACCGGCTGGTGCTCCTGTCCAACACCAATGCCCTGCACATCGAATACTGCCGTTCGGCGTTTCCGTGGCTGGATCTCTTCCACCACCGCGTGTATTCATTCGAGGCCGGCCTGGCCAAGCCGGATCCTCTCATTTTTCGATGGACTTTCTCCAGAACGGGCATTGACCCGGAGGATTGTTTTTTTGTGGACGACCGGATTGAGAATGTGGAGACTGCGGCTTCCCTGGGCATGACCGCTTTCCGGTCTTTTCAGCCCGGGATTCTGGAACGCTTCGGAAACGGAAAGGTGCGGCTTTCGGTGCGAGAGCTTCTTCTCGGTCCGGGGATTTCCGCAGGATCCGGCGTTGCGCCGGAAAAGGGGTGATTCTCGCAGGCAGGGGGCGGAAGATCAGTCGAGGATGAAATTTTCAGGATCCTGGTACTTGCCGGCCACCAGGACGCCGTAATGGAGATGCGGCGCCGTGGATTTTCCCGTGTTCCCGGTCAGGCCGATAAGATCCCAGCGCTTGACCTGCTGGCCTTTTTGAACGAAGATCTGGGACAGATGGCCGTACAGCGTTTCATAGCCGAATCCGTGGTCGATGATGATGAATTTGCCGTATCCCTTGTTCCGGACGACGAAGGTGTTGACCGATTTGACCACGCCGGCGCCCGTGGCCCGGACCTCCGTCTCGGGTTTGACGGAGATGTCCAGCCCGGGATGCTCCTCCATCTGGCCGGTGAAGGGATCCACGCGCGTTCCGAACACGGAGGAAATCCAGCCGCCTTTGATCGGCCGGATGGAAGGATAATGCGCGATTTCGCGGATTTTGGACTGGACGACCGATTCAAGTTCGTCGGTGCTTTTCCTGAGGAAGTCCATCTGGGATTCCAGCAGGGAGACATCCTGTTCAATATCCTCGAGCCTGGGGATGTGCCTGTAAACCGTTTCACGGAAGGATGCGGATCCGCCCGTCCCGTATTCGATTTCGGGCAGGGTGAGCGAAGCCGTGATCCGGATCTGGCGGTTTTTCTTTTCCAGGTCGGAGAGCAGGTCTTCCAGTTTTTCGACGCGGTTTTCCCAGGAGCTGAACCGCTCCTGGATCAGCGCGTTTTCCTTCCGGAGAGACTGGGTTTTAAAATGGACTTCTGTCCTGTAAAAAAAATGAACGGCCAGATAGATCAGCAGGGCGCTCCCGGCCAGGAAGAGGAGGATCAGGGTGAACAGGCGGCCGCGCGTGAAAACGAAGCTGTGCAGATGCGTGCCCTCGGCTTCCCCGAAAGCGAGCAGGTAGCTGCGAGGGGCCGTTGATCCGGCGCGGCTTTCCGGGTGGTCCATGTTTTCCTGCTCCACTTTTTCGTTATCGTTTGAATGATATGAAATTATTATGAAAAAATCAACAACAAGCTTCCAGACCCACATCGTTCCATGACAGGGTGAGCGGATGAACCAGAAAGCCAAAATCCTGATCGTCGAGGATGAACGGATCGTCGCCGAAGACGTTCGGAAAAGCCTGAATTCCCTGGGTTATCACGTCACGGCCATCTCCCCTTCCGCGAAGGATGCGCTCGAGCAGGTCGCCCGGGAGCTCCCTGATCTCGTCCTGATGGATATCGTGCTCCAGGGGCAGGGAGACGGGATCAATGCGGCTTCGCAGATCCGCAGGCAGTACCGCATCCCGGTTGTTTTTCTCACCGCCTATTCGGATCCGAAGACGCTGGAACGCGCAAAGGTGACGGAGCCTTACGGCTATTTGCTCAAGCCCTTCGAGGGGAGCGAACTCCGCACGACCATTGAGATCGTTCTTCACCGCCACCGGATGGAGATACAGCTCCGGGAACGGGAGGAATGGTTCTCGACCACCTTAAAGAGCATCGGGGACGGCGTCATCACGGCGGATCTTTACGGAGACATCACCTTTATCAACGCCGCGGCGGAGAAGATCTGCGGATGGAAATCGGCTGATGCGGTCGGCCGGCCGTTCGAACAGGTTTTCAGGACGGTTCATGAGAAAACATTGAAACCGCTCAAGAACCTGTTTGTTTTCTCCGATCAAGGTCCGGTGTTCAACCGGCCGGACCACCCGATTGCCCTGCTGACGCGGGACAACGAGACGGTCCCCGTCGAGGTCAATTTTTCGCCCATCCAGGCCGGCGAGAAGGACCGCGTCCTCGGCTCCGTGCTTGTGTTCATGGACATTCAGAAGCAGCGGACGGCTGAGGAAGCCCTGCAGCACCGGATGGCTTTCGAGGAAATCCTGACCAAAATATCCACGCAGTTCATCAACCTGCCGGTCGAAGGGATCGAGAAGGAATTCCGGTCGGCTCTGGCCGAGGTCGGCCGTTTCACCGGTGTGGACCGGTGTTCCGTGTTCGAATTCACGCCCGACAAGGTCTTCGTGAACTGCACCTTCGAATGGACCGCCCCGGGCGTCTCGCCGATCATGAAGACGTCCCGGGACCTCCCGGCCGGGCTGTTCTCCGTTTCCATGCCGAAAATCCTGGCGGGTGAAATTTTCTACATCCCCTCCCGCCAGGCCATGGAGCCCTATCACGGGACGGAAAAACAGCGCTGGATGGACCTGGGCATCACATCGATGCTGTCCGTGCCCATGAGAAAGGGAGGCGACACGGTCGGATTCCTGGGCTTCCATTCCGTCCGGAAGGAGAACATCTGGTCCGAGGACATCATTGCGCTCCAGCAGGTTCTGGCCGAGATTTTCATCAACGCCCTGGAGAGAAGGAAGATTGAGAACAACCTGATCAGCGCCGAAGCGGAGAAAAACCTGATCCTCAGCAGCATCTCCGAGATGGTGATCTACCTGGACAGGGATAAAAAGATCATCTGGGCGAACCGGCAGACCCTAGAGACGCTCGGCCGGGAGCCGGAGCAAGTCATCGGCAGGTCCTGCCGTGAACTGTTTCTGACCAACGCGGAAATGCAGGAATGCTGCATCATCGACCGCTGCCTCAAGGAACAGCAGTACGCGGAAGGGGAAGTCCGGACGCCGGACGGGAGATTCTGGGTCGTGCGCGGCAATCCGGTACGGGACCTCACAGGCGCCGTCATCGGCGCCGTGGTGGTCCGCTGGGACATCACGCATCAGAAAAAGATGGAGGAGGAGAAACAGGTGATGCAGGCCCAGCTTCAGCAGTCCCAGAAGCTGGAGGCCATCGGCACGCTCACCGGGGGCGTGGCCCACGATTTCAACAACCTGCTCACGGCCATCCTGGGCTGCGCGGAAATGGCCCTGCTGCGATCCGACAAGGAGTCGCCGGTTCACCATGAAATACTGGAAATCCAGTCTGCCGCGTCCCGGGCCGCGGAACTGACCCGGAAGCTCCTCCTGTTCGGCCGCAAGCATCCCGTCAAGATCGTGGCCCTGGACCTCAACCGGGTCATCGACGACATGCTGAAACTGCTGCACCGGCTGATCGGCGAGGATGTCGGCATCAGCACGGCCCAGGAAAAGGGGCTCTGGACGATACGCGCGGATACAGGCAACATGGAACAGGTCCTTCTGAACCTTGTGCTCAATGCGCGGGACGCAATGCCCCGGGGGGGCAAACTCACCATCCGGACGCAGAATGTCATGGTCCCGGAATCCCGGAGCAAGCAGGTTTCTGAAGCGCAGGCCGGCCCTCATGTGCTGCTTTCGGTGATCGACACGGGTTCCGGGATGAGCGCGGAAACCCTGGCCCATCTCTTCGAGCCTTTTTTCACGACCAAGGG
>JAFGEX010000222.1 GCA_016931355.1 bacterium | reverse complement strand
TGGGGCAGCCTGCCGACTGACAGACGGTTTCAATCCGAAGCTCCGAGACCAGTTTTCGGGTGGTGAGAACCCGTTCGTCGAATACGAGCCTTCGCTTCATCCAATCCGGAAGCCGGGAAACGCTGCGGTTGGTTTCGTTATTCTCCATTTTTTCCATAGAGTAAAAGTTTAACAAAAGTTTTTTTGAGAATCAAGACCTTTTTCTCCCGAATTTTATTGGAAATGTATCGATTTTTCTTTAAACTGAAGCCGTACGCTCCATTTAAAAGGGGGATTTTCATGACTCAGGCCGAGTGGATGAAAATCTGCAGTCTTCTGGACCAATCCGGCCCGGAAGTGATCGAGATTCAAGAGGCGCTGACTGCGATACCCGCGATCGGACCGGAAAACGGCGGGCAGGGAGAATCTGAAAAATTCGAAGTCCTGAAAAAATTCATCGACCGTCTGGCCCCGGATGAATTTTTCGAGTTGTCTGCTCCGGACCCCCGAGTCCCTTCCGGATTCCGCCCGAATGCTTTAACCGTTTTTCACGGAAGTTCGGCGGAAAGGACCGTCTGGATCATGGCCCACATGGATGTAGTCCCTCCCGGAGATCTTTCCCAGTGGAGTTCCGATCCCCACCGGATACTCGTCAGGGACGGCAAGATATTCGGACGCGGGACGGAGGACAATCACCAGGCCATTGCTTCAGCCCTGGCAGCTGTCGGAGCCATCAGGAAGGCAGGCATCAAATCGGCCTGGAATGTGGGCCTCGCCTTTGTATCGGATGAGGAAACAGGATCCAGGTTCGGCATTGATTATGTGCTCAGGCAGCGGCATGACCTTTTCAAACAGAACGATTTCATCGTGATTCCGGATTCCGGCGACCCCTGGGGAACCCAGATCGAAGTGGCGGAAAAATCCATACTCTGGATCAGGTGCGAAACCCGGGGCAGACAAACCCATGGTTCGACTCCGGAAAAGGGATGCAATGCGCACAGGGCAGCCGCCCATTTCATTGTTCAGATGGACAGGCTGCACGCCCTTTTCGATGAACAGGATGCGCTCTATGATCCTCCGGGATCCACATTCGAACCGACCAAAAAGGAGGCCAATGTCGAGAACATCAACACGGTGCCGGGCCGAGATGTCGTCTATTTCGACTGCCGCATCCTCCCCCAATACCCCCTGAACAAAATCAAGGACCGCATCCGCAGATACGCGACCCAAATCGAAAAAAAATACGACGTGCAGATCGATCTCTCCTATGTCCAGGAGGCGTCCGCTCCGCCGCCCACCCAGCGGGATGCACCCGTGGTTCAGGCCCTGCAGCGTGCGGTCAAAAACGTTCTGAAAAGGGATGCAAAACCCGTCGGAATCGGCGGCGGCACGGTTGCAGCCGTATTCCGCAGCCACGGGCTGCCTGCAGTCTGCTGGTGCACCCTGGAGGATACCATGCACGGCCCGAATGAGTACAGCCGTATCGACAACACCCTGTCCGATGCAAAGGTTTTTGGGGCTCTCATGCTTTCCATTTAAAAACCGCTCGATGGTCCAGATTCCAAGAACAAACTGGGAAAAACTGAAATCCGGCGCCCTGGATTGGGGCCTTTTCCGTTTCCGTGCGGAAATCCTGAACGGGATCCGCTCGCATTTCAGGGATGAGGGATTTCTGGAAATAGAGGCGCCCCTGCTCACCCCTTACCCGACCCTGGATGCGAATATCCGTTCCATCGCAGTCCCGGTACAGGACATGGAGGGCCGCACCTTCGCCCTGTTCCTGCACAGTTCCCCGGAACATGCCATGAAAAAACTCCTCGCAGCCGGATGCGGAAACATTTTTTATCTCGGCAAGGTTTTCCGCGACGGGGAACTCACCCGGATGCATCACCCGGAATTCACAATGGCCGAATGGTACCGGACCGGCAGCGGCTACGGGAAAATTCAAACCGATGTGGAGGAATTGATCACCGGGCTGGCCGGCCGGCTGCTCGGCACCCTGAAATTCGACTCTGCAGGCCATCCGGTTGACCTGACACCGCCGTGGGACAGAATCACCATGCGGGATCTTTTCATCAAGCAGACCGGAATAGACCTCGCGGATTGCCCGGAGACCGCGTCGCTGCGCAAGGCGGCCATGAGGATCGGAGTGCATTCCGATCCGGCGGACGACTGGGAAACGCTTTTTTTCAGGATATTCCTGAACCGCATCGAATCCGGGCTCGGATTGCCAAAGCCTGTTTTTGTGACCGAATACCCGGCGCGATTGGGCCTGATGGCGAAAAAAAAAGAAAACGAAGAGATGTGGGTCGAACGGAGCGAACTCTACATCTCAGGAATGGAGCTGGCCAACGGCTATACCGAGCTCACGGATCCAAAGGAGCAGGAAATCCGTTTCCAGGCCGACCGTGATGCTGCAGCTGCCCGGGGATATCACCTCCCGGTTGATGATGAGTTGATTCGTGCCCTTCGCAACGGCCTTCCCGCATGCTCCGGCATATCCCTCGGCGTGGACAGGCTGGTCATGCTGCTCACCGGCATTCAAAACATCGAGGATGTGCTTCTCTTTCCGCTCCATCAGGCATCCGTCCGGCGGATTTGAAAAATGAACGCCCGGTAAAGCGGAAGAATCCCTGTTCTCGTCCTCCGGTGCTCTGGATCAACGCGCCAGGACGATTTTCCGGGCGGCGCTCGAAATTCCCGTCCCGGAAATCCGCTCCAGCCTTAATACATACAGGCCGCTTGGCAAGCCATGGGCTTGTAAAAGATAGTTATGCAGACCCGGCGTCTGTTTTTCCTTCCTGTATGCGACCCGAACGCATCTTCCGCGCATGTCGTACAGGGTCAGCGTGACGTCAGCCTGTTCCTGGAGCCTGTACCGGATGACCGTCTCCCCGTTGAAGGGATTGGGATAATTGGGATAAAGGACGAAAGAAGCGGGCGTGGAAGGTGCATCCGCAACGCCGGAAGCCGTGAAATTGGGGGCTGCCGGCGTACCGCCGGGCCGGTTCGAGGATGTCCAGGCAGCCGCCCCCCTTTCAGGCCCGGATGGATCGCGCAGGGATAGTGAATACCCGTTTCCATCCGGAAGCGCCGGCCAGGGAGCCTGGTTGCTGTAATCCACATTGTCGGCAAGGACGCCCTCCGGCGTAAACAGCCGCACCTCATCATCCCTCCCCAAACCGAAGTTCAGGTTTCCGGTTCTTCGGGCCACATCCGGATAAACCGCATCGAAGGCGGAGCTGTCAATGCAGAAAACACGGTATCCATTTTCCGGCAGGACCGTACCGTCTGGAATGAAAAATGCATGCGAATCCGATTCATCCTTCAGGATCCATCCGGAGAGGTCTCTGGCAGCTCCGGACGCGTTGAATAGTTCAACCCAGTCGTCGCTGTCCCTTTCGGGCGAGGCGTTGTACATGACCTCCGTGATCCGGACCGGTCCGGCTGCTGCGGAAAGCGAGTCCGAACGGCCCATATCCGCCCCCATGAGGGCCATTCCGGCTCCCGGCGAGCCGGGAAGCAGATAATAGGCCTCGTCAAACAGAGGCTGTCCCGTGATACAGAACGGTGAGGCGTCATAATCCGTATCATTGGTCATGGAATAGGATATCTCCAGCGCGCCTTCCAGCGGACCATTCGTGCTGTTCAGGTAATTCCAGATATTGTCGTCATTCCCATACAGCACGGAATTCGTGACCTTCATGGAATTCCGGTACGACCAGCTGTAGCTGTCCCCGATGCGCAGACCGATCTCGTTGTCAACGGCCACGCAATGATCGATAAAGACGAAAGGCCCGCGGTCCAGTCCGTCCTCGGTCCAGCCGGCTTCGAAGCCCTGCCCGCATCCCGTGGCGATGGTGTTGAAAATCCGGATCGTGTCTCCACCTGATGCAGCGAGGCCTTCATGAACGAAATCTTCGAACCAGCAGTTGGTGATTGTCAGCCGCGCATGATGATGGTCCACCGCATCATCTTTGCCTGTGACGAACCAGCAGCGGTCAATCACGGAATAGGTCGGATAACGGGGATTCACATAATCGATGTGGAATCCATCCGTATCGATATCTTCGACATAGACGTGATCGTCGTTGGGGAGGTTCATCAGGTGGCTGTTCCGGTAGGAAAGGAAAACACGGTGAAACTCGCCCCCGTGCCAGACGAAGGAGGACACGGAATTCTTCACCGATACGCGGCTGTCCTGAACGCCGAAAGCCTTGCCCGGTGAATTCAGGAAGAAGCATTGGTCCAGATCGAGTTCGCAATCTTCCCGGCCGAACAGAATGTGCTGGCGTCCCGTATGCCAGCCGTCATTGGTCGGATACCCGCGCGATGCGTCTCCCCCGCCGTTGACGAAAAAACAATATTGAAAAGAGGAAACGGAGGAGCGGAATTCAACGCCCCCCCAGGGCAGAGAGGCGGATTCGGAAATGAATACCACCGGTTCATCGGCTGTGCCCTCCACAGTCATGCCGCCCAGCACCTCGATACGGATTTTCTCTTTGAGAATGATCCAGGTTCCGGCCGTTATGGTCAGGCTGCAGCCGGCCGGTACGGTCAGGTTTCCCGTGATGATGCGGTCATGGCTTGAATCCCAGGTCAGATCTCCTGCGGGGAGTGTACCCGCATATTCCGTCACGGGATAGGCCGCACCGGCTGCAATGGTCTTGTGGGATTGCGGGACATCCGCATTTCCTGCGGACAGCGTGAAATCATTTGACGCCGGCACACCGAGAACACCGGTTCCCGCTCCTCTCTTGATGAGAAGGGTGGAATCCGGACGCAGGCCGCCGAAGCGGAGCATCACCGGTGTCTGCAGGGATGGCTGGATCTCCCAGTTCTGGTCGCGGATGCGGACCACAACCGGCAGGCGCTGGCCGGCCGGCAAACGGCAGGGCGCGATCAATTCCGCATTGGCCTCCCCGAGAGGTGCAAAGACCGCTTCGATCGCAAGGTCTGTTTCAAGACTCAGGGTGAGCACCTGATCATCCGGAACGGAGGCGCCGGACCATCCGATGAACCGGTACCCCGGATCCGGCACGGCCCTGACTTCCACCGGCACGCCGCGAAAATAAGTCCCGGTCCACGGATAATCCGAAGGGACAATCGAATGAATCCTGACATTTCCCCCTCCCTGCACGTCCACCGTGAGATCAGCCTCATCCGCCAGGCCGAAATATTCGGACATCTGATCCCGGACGATCCCGGGCCTCTGCTGCACATACTCTCTCAATGTCCGGACATTGGCTTCCCACTTTTCCACGCTGCTCGTCCATCTGTCCGCCTCGCCCGGGATTTCCGGCCGTATGACCTCCGAGAGAGAGTCGAGCAGGGCTTTTGCATAGGATGGCTCGAACAGCGTGTTGAGCAAATCGCATATGCGGTTGATGAAACGGATGCGGTATTTTTCGTTCTGCAGCAGCTTGCGGATGAACGTATTGTTCCAATAGACTCCCTGACTGTCCCCATAATAATCGAATCCGTTCCAGCCCAGTTCCGTATAGGCCCGGTCCATGTCCCAGACCGTCCAGATCCATTTGGCGCCTTCCCGTTTCTCACGGAACGCCGAGGCGCCGTAATACCAGCTCCTGTACTGGGCGCAATGCCCGAACGCCTGAAGGGTGGTGTAATTCTCCAGGTCCATGCGCGCAGCCGCCTGTTCAACCAGGACATCTTCTTCAAAGGAATTTTCGTCGAAAAACCGCAACAGGGACCGCCATTGTGCATCATCACCGGATTTCAATTCCCAGCCTTCCCACCGGTAGCGTATCCAATCCGTCTCCGCAGGACGGACATGATCGCTGTAGAACTGTTCGTCAATATTTTCCCGGATTTCATAGATCCCCCAGAATACGCCGTTGATGTAGAGGACGGCCAGTTTGCCCTGCGAGGTCAGGAAACCGGTCCTCCTCCAGAGCTCGTTCAGGAACGGATCCCTGATGAGTGTCCCTTCTGCAGTGGTCAGATCTTCGTCGTAACCGGAACGGAGAACCAGTGAATTGAAGGATTGAACCGGATCACCGAGGAAAAGCGGATAATCGAGCCGGGCTGAACCATAACCATCCCTGAAAAACAGTCGGAAGGACTTTTTGGCCATGCCGACCGAACTGTTGCCCTGTATGCGTATGCCCGAACGAATTTCAAAGCCGGATTCCCCGTTCCGGAAAAAATCGAGATGAGCCTCCCGCTCCCATTCCCGTCCCGTACTGTCGAAATGGACGTAGATGCCCCGCTCCGCACCGAAGAGGTTGTCCGGATCTGTAGCGATGGAAAAAACGGGAAGGACGTGGCGGGTATCGATGAAATAATGGCGGGTTTCCACGGCGCTGAAGGCCCGGTCTTCCTGCAGGATGCGGGCCTTGAAAATGCCGTTGGCGGTCTGTTCAACGGGACCGGTATAGGGATCGGAATCGGCTGCGGGGTCCGATCCGTTCAAAGTATAAACGATATGAGCGGCATGGCCTGGACTGAGGGCTGTCAGGATGACGGAACCGCGGTAAAATCCGGATACCGGAAGAAGCGCCGGAGACGTAACCCTTTGGGAAAATCCCGAAGCATTGGCCGACCCCGGGGTGGGTTCAATGCAGTATCGGGCCGGACCATAGCCGTCCGGAAACCGGGCGAATGACACATCGGCCTGAGCTTCCCCGAAATCTATCCGGTCAATGACCGTCTTCCCGTCCGTGCCGATCAAAAACACGGTTTCGCCGCCGCCGGAAAGTTTGAAATTCGCATGCAGAGCGTTCTCTCCGGAAAGTCCATCCGCCCACACGAGCAGGTATCCGCGTGCCGGAATGGTAGTTCTATCCGGCAAGGCTTCCGGAAAACGCCATCTGGAGGGTTGTCCGGCGTCATCGGTCATCAAAAATCCCGCAAGGTCCAGATCCGCCGGACCGGAATTGTACAACTCGATCCAATCGCCTGTTTCCCCGTTTTCATCGACTAAAGTGCGCGCATTGACCGGCATCAATTCATTGATAAAAACTTCGGCCCGGACGGACAGGGCGATCCAAAGAAGGATACCGGAAAGAAATTTTTGATATTTGTCGAATGACATGAATGACCTTTCATGAAAAAAATGCGATCCGGATCCGGCTGGACCTTCGGAATTGAAAAACCCGCGACACGCCTTGAGGCATCACGGGTTCGATTTCAAGACACCACACACCCTCCCCCATTATTTTTCCATGACTTTCCCATAATCAAGCCGGTGTTCGGAGGTGAGCACCGGGAAAGAAGGAACGATGATAGGATAGGGCACATTGTCCTGAGTGACGAACATGTCGATACGCGTCAATTCGATTTTATCGAAAGCGCTGATGTTGATTTCGATCCGGTCGCTATAGACCTGCTGAAGACTGTCGACGTAGGCGTTCAAATGCCTGGAGAGCAAGGTCAGAGGCGTTTTCGTAAATTCCTCCTCGACCCCCGCTTCCTTGAGTCTCTTCTGCCGGACATACCCTGCCAGAACTGCGTCTTCCCACATCCGGGCATTTTGAACAACGGCCGGGACCCGGTCCATTTTCTTTTTATAGGCTTCTTCAGTGATATGCTGATCCGCGATCATATCCACGATGGCGAGCTTGAGCTGTTCGGGGAATTCTGAACGGGAAAACTTCCTGTCCCGGAATACCAGCGGATGGGAGAGCAAGGTGGTCCGGAAGTCGCGGACGGTCCATGTTCTGCCGTCCAGGATATAGAACGGGGAATCCAGAATCTTTTCCTCCTCGCTCAGGGCGCTCAGAATCTGCTCCTGATCCGTCAGGTCAGGCTTTTTGTCCCAGAACTGCTCGTTGAAGGCGTCCTTTTTCTGCTGCTCGGAGTACAGATACTTGGCTGCCATGATATCGACCATCTTGTAGAAGATATCCGGATTGAATTCGACCTTTTTACCTTTCATGACACGGGCGACGTATCTTCCCCAGATGACTTCCGCTTCGCGCTTGGTCAAACGCTCCCGCACATCCTGCCATCTCCGGGCGATGTCCTGGTCCGAGACAACCCGCGTATCGGTCCACCCGTCCACCTGCATGAAAAAATGCTGATCCTTGTCAAAACGGATCGGTCCGATGATCTGCCCCTTCCGGACAGGCTGCCGGTAAAGGGCATCTTCGATGAGCCTGTCCTCCTCCAGATCGAATTTGACCTCCCGCTCGGGGATTTGATCCCGGCCTCCCAGGGATTCATAGACATGCGCGAGGGAAAGCGTGTCCGAGGCATCGAGTTTCTGGCGGATTTCCGCAGCCAGGGCGCTGTCGCGGACATTAAAATACTTGACCTTGTACTTTCTGCCCGCCAGGTTGAAGACCCCGGCTGTTTCCTGTTCATCCAGCTTCACTTTTTGATAGGCCTGCTCATGGAAGAACCACTGCCTCATGGCCTGTTCCTTGCGTCCGCGGACAAAAGCCTGAAATATCTCGCTCTGCCGAAGGGGATCATTCTCCCCGGATTCCATCGCCAGCATCTTTTCGGCGATCAGTGAGTTGAGCACGATTTTTTTGTCGATGGCCGTGTTCTGCCTGCAATACGGAGGCCGTATGGTGTACTCCGCCCGGCGCATGAATTCATCGACCGTGAGGACGCGGTCCCCGATCCTGGCCAGCGTTTCCGGTGTTGCTTCTCTTCCGGTTTTCCGGATGCAGGAAAGAGACGCCAGCAGGACCGTAAAGACAGCAACAATGACTGCACTCCAGTTCTTGAAAAATCGAATCATTCGGCTCCATCCTGATTTGAAGTTCCCCGGCAGTGAGCTGCCGAGTGAAAAAACGCCGGGTCACCTTCGATCTGCAGGGACGAAATCAATTATATTCGCTCGCTTACGCTCGCTGTCAGATTCACGGTTCACGGCAACGGTCGCATCCAACCGTTTAACATCCCGGCAACGATTGGGTTCCTTTATACCCCATGGTCTAAAAAAGAATGCCGAGGGTATAGCAATGCGTATTTCCGAGATTCCCCATGGTTTTAAACGCATAGTCCAGCTGCAGGGATGTGGTCCGCATCACATGCAGCAGGAGCCCTCCGCCCAGTGTCGGGCCGTATTCGGAATCCGGCATAAAAAGAGCCTTGTACCCGCCGCGCAGGAAAACCTGTCCCCAGCCCGGGATGACCATGGCGTATTCACCACCCAGATTCACGGATTCCGCATTGTTGTTGGGGTGCAGAGCGTCGGCAGCCAGGGTCAGGCGGTGACCTGCCGTCTTGAAGGCGTGCACGGCAAATCCGACGCGGAAGATCAGCGGCAGCTCCCATTCGGTCAGATGAAACCGTCCGGTGACGTTGGCGTAATTCCCCTGATTGGCCTCGTTGATATCGATCGGATTCATCAGATCCATGCCGTCGTAACGCAGGCGTCCCCCGTAATTGGATATGCTCATCCCGATCTTCATCCCGTCTTCATTCGATCCGGCTGGGGAGAAAAACCGGGTGTTGACCACAACGCCCATGTCCAGCGCGAACGACTTCGCCGACGAATGCCAGATCTGCGACTGTACCGATTTGACCGCGATTCCGAAGGAAAACCACTGAGCCATTTTTCTGGAATAGGCGAAGCTCACTGCGAAATCGCTCGGCGTGAATTTTTCGCCGTTCCCCTCCGGGAATTCAAGGTTCGTGACATCCATTTCCCCGAAATTCATGTAGTTAATGCCCATGGCCAGTGTCCCGACCCCCGGCAGGACGAAGCCACCTGCGAGGAATGAGGATTGAATACCGGCTATCCAGGGCTGATGCACGACCTGAACCTGGTTGGAACCCAGAAAAGCCAGGCCGGCCGGATTCCAGTACAGCGCGGATGCATCCTGCGCTGAAGCCACATAGGCCTCTCCCATTGCGCTGCCGGCTCCGCCGATGCCGATTTCCAGAAAATTGGCCCCTGTGGTTCCGATCCGGTTCCGGATCTGGCCATACCCCGAAGCGGCCAGCCCCGAAAACGCCAGGACCGCGACGAGGGCGATGAATTTCTGTCTATTTTCCATGGCATGCCTCTTTCGTGATTGTATTCAAGAACCCAGCGGCCTATTTGATGATGGCGAATTTTCCGATTTTTTCAAGACCCGTGGACTCGTCCCGGACATAGAAGAGATAGACCCCGGCAGCGACATCGAGCCCTTCCTTGCTCTTCAAATCCCAGTGAATGATGCCGCCGGTCGTCCGGCCGATTCCGTCTGAGGTGACCAGGCCGTCCTCGGGGGCGCGGATTTCATCGACCAATACCCCGCTGACCGTATAGATCTTGATCGTGCATCGCTCCGGGATATGGGTGAACATAATCCGACGTCTCTGGTTCAGATCCGGATTCTCCAGAGCAGGTTCCATGATGTTCGTCGCAACATAGGGATTGGGCACGGCCTTGATGCGATCCATGTCGCTCCAGACATCCTCCTTCGCAACACCTGCATCCGCCTGGATGCGGAAAACGAACTGGTCGGTGTAGAAAAAAGGACGGTTGAATCGCACATGGTACACGTCATCCGGCTGAGGCAGATTCTCGGGCGCTATGGCCGAAAAATCCATAACCAGAACGGTGCCGGCCCATTTGCCGTCCGCCAGGATGGGCCCGACCAGGATCAGATCCTCCCGGATTTCGAATGCGCCCGACCGGTTCGTGTCAACCGCCACGACGTCCAAGATCTCGGGGAGGTAGGTCGTATCCGTGCCGTTGACCGTGAAGCGGGTGGAGTCCAAATGATTCTGGTTTTCGATGATGAAGGGGAATTCCTGTTTGGCCAGAAGCAGGGATTTGTTGATCGCGGTTGAATCCGGCTTCCGGATCATGCCCGTTGTGGTCCGCGTGACGTAACGCGGCTCATCGTCCCTGAGCCACCGGATGTTATAGTCCCAGGCATAGCACTGATATTCGTCCGGATGGATGACGAGTTTCAGCGGGATATCCGGATTTTTCGCCGGATACCAGCCTGAATTCTGTTCGTCGTACACGGGAACGGCTGCCCCGGATCGGATCTTGAGGCGGATGCCGTCGAACAGGGCGGTCGTTGCGCCTTCGGGGGAAACATACCAGGATTTGATGTTCGTGTCCGTGCGGCCGTCCCGAAGAACGGTCGTGTAGTTTTTCGGCACAGATTCCTTGTCCTGATTGACGATCAGCGTGTCGTCGAACGCAAGGGCCCGGCGTCCGTCTTTCTCCCGGTACACAACCAGGCCGTCGGTCGTATATTTTATTCCGTAATAGGGGAATTTTTTCTCTTTTTTCTTGATCTGGTAATTGGAAAATTCAACGGAATAGACGGCTCCGGGCACAAGATCGCCGGGCATCATGACCTCTGCGAGTATGGATCCCGTGCCCCTGACCCGCGTGCGGGATTCGTCAACCTGCGTGGCCTGGTCCGCTTCAAGCCTGTACCCTGCCGGATTGTATCCGGGCGTCACCACCGCCATGCTCTTGGGGATGGAGACGATGTTCTCGTTCTCATCCAGTTCCGGCTTAATGGAGGTGAACGACGGGGAGATCCCGGTCCGCCGCTGGTATTTGTCCGCGCTTGCGTCCTTGTACAGGCTGTCCGGGTGTATGCCGAAATCATAGGCGGAAATGCCGTAATAATAAGTCACGCCGTTCTGCACCTCGGTATCGATGTAGTAATGCTCAAGCCCGGTGTCGCTTCCCAGGTAAAAGCCGTATCCGGATTCGCTGACCGAACCGAAGGTCGTGTAATCCGTGAGGCCGTCCTTCAGATCGCATTCGAAGATGGGGACGCCGAGCACCGGATTACCCCTGCCGTCCGTTACGCGCATGGCTTCGGTCATCAGCTTGTCCGTGGTCTTGAAGAGTTTGTATCCCTCGAAATCGTTGATGTTGTTCAGGAAGGCTTCGCGGGTGAACTGATCCGAAACATCATCCCAAGTCAGGATGACCTTCCCGTCGCCCGGCGTCGCCTTCAGGGTCGGCGTCAGCGGTGCGGAGGCAAAACGGTAGTCCCTTTCGTAAATGATCTGGACGATCTGCTTGAGCTTGAACAGCGCAGGCGCCAGATGACTCTCGCTGGTCAGACCCTCCAGGGGATCGTAAGAATGGAGTTCGGACATGGAGATCCGTTCGGTCTGACCGCGCATCAGCGGGAAAATACCCGAGGCGAAGCACTCCACCAGATTGGAGGTGATATCCATGAAGAGTTGCAGCTGCCCGGAGGTCATGATGTCATACATGGACTTGTCTCCGAAAAACCATTGTTTTCCGGAATGATCGCCCAGGTATTTGGAAGCCTCATTGATGGGCCACATCTGAAACATGGTCAGGCCCAGCATGTCGCTTTCCGAAATGTCCATGGCGTTGAAATCCGGCTCGCAGCCCCTGCCTGCGACGTAGCTGGGCTTGCCGTCCCCCTCGCCTTCGTCCGGACCGATCAGCTCATACCCCAGTTCGCCGGGCCCGAGGCCGTCGATGCCCACGTCGTCGCCCGGATTCTCACCTTCATCCAGCACACCGTTGCCGTTCGTGTCGTCGAAAGAGTCCCAGTCGCTGTCTTCATCCCCCTGCCAATGCTCCCTGAGATCCGTGGTCTTGAGGCTGTAGAAGGCGAGAAATTTATTCAGGTCCGTGATGTGGTATTCAGCCGGGACGCGGCTTCCGGCCGGATCCGCCCATCCCAGGGGGGTATCCCGCCTCTCGTCGGTCAGGCCGTCATCGTCATTGTCTATGCCGTCGTCGAAAATCCCAGGGCTTTCCAGGAACGCGAAACCCATGGTTCCCGTCTTTTTGCTCTGTTCGCCGATGCCGTTGATGTCCCAGGAATAAGCCATATCGATCAGTTTGTCGAAGGCGCCGATCTCATCGGTTCCGTCGCCTCCGATCGCGTTGTCCACCCAGTAGCCGAATGCGCATTCGTTCAGGCTGTATTCCGAGGTATTCGCGATGTTGTACTCCCAGAATATCGCGTCCTGAACCTCGGGATTGAACCACTGGTAGCCGCGTTGTTCCACACGTATGCCCACGCCACCCCAGGGCTTGCCCTTGTTGATGGTGACGGACGGCAGCTTGTCTCCGATGCGCAGGCCTGGCTTCGGATAATAGGCGGTCGGGAGATCGTCCTCGAAATACTCCATGTCCTGCGCGTCGTTCGCAACAAAATAGCATTCGAGATCCGCAGCCGAGGGCTGCTCCTCAGAACCGATTCCAAACCGCCCATGGAAAAACCTGGATCCGTCCTCCGCAGGGCCGTACATCAGCCCGCCCTTGGCCGGCCAGCCGAGCGGCGGCCAGGAATCCGGGTCGTTGCTGATCGCGGGCGTCTCCTTGATGCTGTTTTCATTGAAATACCCGAACACCGGATAGAGTCCGTACATGACGTCCCCGGCTTCGTTCCGGTCCATTTCCTCACGGTAGCAGGTCTGCAGGAAATACAACGTGTCCAGCCTTCCCTGAGAGGCCATATCCCAGGTGCGGATGCGTTGTAAGTCATCCACAGGGACGGTGTCGTTCTCAAGGTAAACGCGTGTGGCGATCATCAGCGCCACGCCGTCACTCATCTTCGTCCCCTTGTTGGTGTTCGGCCACTTGGAGGCGTAAGGGTCCGTGCCCGTTCCCCAGTCTGAAAGCTCCGTGGTGTTCCTGAACTGCAGCCGCACGCGGTTTCCTTCCATATAACCCTTCCGGATGGCGGACCTGTCGCCTTCAGGATCGTCGGGGCCTTCATAGGGCCTGGCCTGTCCGAGCAGGGACAGGGCAGGAATCAAAAGAATCCCCGCCGTCATCAGCGTTCGGAAATTGGATTTTTTCATGGCGTATTTACCTTTTATTGGGGTTTTATTTCTTCACATCAGAATACGAGGCCGATTCCGAATTTGATCAGCCTGGGCGCCTCATATGCCGAGGGATCGTGGATCCGGTCGATGTATTCGTTGAAATCGGACCGGTGAATGGCGATGTCCGTCTCACGGATGATGGCGGTGTAGGCCCGGCCGGTCTCGGCGTTCACGGTGATTTCATTCAACTGGTCGAGGAGGTTGTATGCATTGAACAGGAAACGGAGCTTCATGGCCTTGCCGAGGTTCACGTCGTAATTGGCCCTCAGGTCCAGGCTGATCGTGGAAGGCTGAATGTTGTTGTTGGGGTACAGATTCACCCGGCTCAGGATGCTCTCCTCCTGGGGTGCGTACGTATAGGGAATGCCCGAACCATACCGGCCGGTCAGGGCGACGCTGTACCGCGGCGCATTGTAGGATACCGTCATGTTCAGCGTGTGTCTCTGATCCCAGGCCAGGGGGATCAGGAGGGGGATGGGATCCTGATTCTGGCCCAGCCGGTTGAAGGTGGTCGAAGGATTGTCCGCATTCCCGCGTGTGAACTGGAGGGTGTAATTGACCATGGCAGCGAAACGGTCCACGATAAAATCGTATTTGACCTCCAGACCGCGCGCATTCGCATAGTCCTTGTTGCCGTACAGGCCGTATTTGAACGTATAATAGGTTTCCAACAGATTCACGGTCAAAAGATCGTAGATGTCGCGGTAGAAAAGGGCCACATCGACGCTCATCCCGTCCGTGAGTTCCTGCCAGAGGCCGATTTCATAGCTCACCGTCTTTTCAGCCTTGAGCTGGGCGTTGCCCATAGTCGTGGTCCCCTCGCGCCCGACCAGATAACTGTTGTTCTGGTAAATGGCGTACTTGGGCGGCATCTGGAAGAAATGTCCGTAGCTGAAATGAAGGATGGCCGCCTTGCCGAGCTGGTAGGACAATCCCAGCCTCGGGCTGACCTGGTACTGGGGATCCGCGTTCATCATCGTGGACATCTTGGACGGATCGTCGAAAAGGGCCGCATTGGTCGGATTCCGCCGCTGGGAGGGATAATCCGTCTCGGGGCTGTAATAATCGAACCGCACGCCCGCGTTGATCACCATTTCGTCGAATTCCATCTTATCCTGGACATAGGCGGCGAATTCATACGGTTTTTTTTCATAGATGTCCGCATACAGGGTTGTGTCGGCCATGATCCCCGGAACATAGATGCTGTCCGTGCCCACGTTCATGACCGTGGCTTCCTGATTGTTAATGTTCATCTGCGTGTACAAAAGACCCGCCTTGAGGCTGTGGGTCTTGTTCGCCTGCCAGGTCAGGTCGAATTTGCCGTTGTAATCCGACAGGGTGCGGATCGTATGGACTTTTTCCTGACCGCCGGTATAGAAGCCCGTATAATCGTTGTTCCTCAGGTAGGAATTGGAGAGATAGGCCGGGTCCGCAAAATCTTCGAACAGGTAATTGCCGTAACGGTTCTTTTTATAATAAAATTTCAGCTCGTAAAACATGTTCTTCGTGAACATGTGATTGAGCTGGGCGGACAGCATGTGTGTTCGGGCGTGATTGGATGCCCGTCCGTCAGGATTGTATTTCCAGGCATGGCTGTAATTCTGCCAATCGTTCTGATCGTAGTCGTAGAAAAAGGACAGCTTGGCCGATCGGAACTTGAACGTCAGCTTGCCCATGGCGGATATGCGCTTGTTGTCGGACAGGGGGACGGTGGCGCTGTCTCCTGTAGCTTCCGATACATACCAGCCTGGATAATTGGAAAAATCGCTGTAGTCATCCACCCGGAACCGCCGGATGCCGTTCAGATGATACCGGTTGTCCTCTGACCGCAGGTTCGCGAAAAAGGTGATCCTGTCCTTCCAGACGGGACCTTCGAGCTGGAATTTGTAATCCTGCTGCCGCGTGATGTCCGAGGGCTTCAGGCCGATGAAAATATCGTCGTTCGACGTAAAATAATTGGCCAGCTGTGCGGACAAGGCGCCGTGGAACTGATTCCCCCCGTCCTTGGTCACCACGTTCACGACTCCGCTCATGGCCTTTCCGTATTCGGCGTTGAAGGTGCCCGTGATGACTTCCAGATCCTGAATGGCCTCTTTCTGCATCTCAAGCACCCGCCCTTCCCCGCCGAAGACTTCGCTGACTTCCATGCCGTCCACCAGATAGGAAACCTCAGTCGAGCGCCCGCCGCGGAAATGGCCTTCCACCACGCCCGCCTGCATTTCCACGATATCGCTGGTGTTTTCCACGGGCAACATGGCGATTTCCTGAGCGGATACGTTCCGGACGGAACTGGTCTGATCTTTCTTGATCGTGATCTTTTCCGCCTGCACGACGACCACTTCGCCGGATTCCAGCACAGTCGGCTTGAGCCGGATCTCCACGTCCGTGGTCCGATTCACCGAAACACGCACAGACCGGAGGAGCAGGGTTTCGTACCCCATCATGGAAACCCTCAGATTGTAAATCCCCGGTGGAACATTGAGGATGTAGAAATGACCGTCCGATGCGGCCGCTGCACCGAGAGAGGTCCCCTCCACCATGATGTTTGCGCCGACCAGGGGGGAGCCGGCCTCATCGGCCACGATGCCCGCCACCTTGCCGGTGGTTTGCGCGCCGAGTTGAACGGCCGCACAGAGAGCGATTCTGAGAATGAACCGTTTCATAATCATTACCCGCCGTTTAGAGTGACACTGTTTCGCCTGACCGGAGACCACACGCATGAGAGTGTTGGTTAAATGAATTCCGCCCGATTAAAGAATTGAGCGCCATTGAAACAATATTCGGAATTGAACGATATTTTACAAAAAAAAAGAGGAATCTTCAAGGCATTTCTGCCTCTCGATCAGATTGCGGATGCAATCCGGATTCTAAATTTTTTAATCATCCGGGCCGGATGATAGGATTTCTTGGCCTTTCTCAATCCGGGCTCTCCCAGATCCTGTTCGCGGTTGATCCATTCACAATCCCTCCAGGCGTTCTCGCAAAACTGCTGGTTGATCACGGCATAGGCTTCCGGGATCCGGGGATCGGCTTTTTCGATATGGATGACCGCCGTGGAGGGTTGAAGCCTTTCTCCCAGGCTGAATGCGGCGATTTTACCGCCGGTGAAGAGGATACCGCCCTGGGCGGCCAGTTCGCCGAAATGGATGAGGGATTCCTGGGTAGCCTCCTGTTCGGCCCGCAGAGAGGGGTTCTTTTCGCATTCACGCCAGTCGCACCAGAGGTGGAGATAATGGAGGCATTCGGCCGCAGTTATCGCATCCATCGGCTTGTACTGCCAGTCATGGCTTTTCAGAAACCGGTTGACATGGTTTTTTTTACGGTGGAATTTCCTTCCGGAAAGCTCAATGAGATCATGGGCCGAATAGACATAATCGAAATGATCCGGAAGCGGATCGATCTGAAATCCTCCGGCTCCCATTTCCGAAACCAGCCTTTCGTCCGCGCGCTCGATACGAGGCTCTCTCTCGTCCTTCTCGCGCCTCAGCCATTCCAGAAGCTCCCGGCACAGGCCGGATCTGTCCGCAGGGCCGATCGGCTCGAGGAAATAATGCCCCCAACCCATCGGATTGGAGAGGATCAGAAGATGTTCACCTTGCATGGACCAGGCATAACGGTAGTATTCCTTCCAGATGAACAGATTCGTGAACGTCCATTCGGAGGTTTCCGGACCGTATCGGTCGATAGCCGACTGGATGGGGTCCTTGTCCTCTATGCCGATCGATTTGAATTTCGGGAATACCGGAGTGAAGGATTGCACCAAAGGGGATTTACTCCTTTTGAACCGGAGTCGTGATCCCGATCGGCGGAGAGGCTTTCCCGATGCCTCCGGCGCCCGGCACGAGCTTTCCTGTGCCTCTGATGGGGATCACGCTGTAATAATAGGTCATGCCCGGCTGAACACCGGGATCCACCAGGCGTGATTTGACCGTCATGCCGACGGCATTGACGTCGTTGCCGCCTAAAAGGACCGGTATGAAGGACCGGTGGGTATCCCTGCAGACGATGTAAAAATCCGCTTCCCGCACCGGGTTCCAGCGGAGGCTCACCGCAGGCTTGCCGACCGCGGATATGGAAAGCCCGCGCGGTGCCGTAAATGGATCGGGATTGAACAGCAATGCGCGTATGAATCCGCCCCCCTCGGCCTCCCTCTCCATGTAGCAGACCCCCCATTTCCCTTCATCCAAAAGGACGCAGGACGGCCACCAGCCTGCCGGAGGAGCCTTTAAACGGGACAGATACAGGGTTTCCTCCTGTTCCCAGGTCGTTCCTTCATCATAGCTCGCGACCATGCTGATACCCATGGGCCAACGATCCTGATAGACACAGATCAGCGAACCGTCCAGCGGCCTGAAAAGGTCACAGCCGAATCCCTGTATGCGAGAAGGCGCAGGCTGAGACCATGTCTTTCCGCTGTCTTCCGAAAGGGTTTGGAACAATCCTTCCTCCCCGCCTGCGTCAAAAAGGCACAGCAACCGGTCTCTTGAAAAAACGGCCAGAGGGGCGCGACCGCCGCCGTCCCCCGGCCTCCTTTCGGAGTACCGGATCGGAAACGCATCCCAGGTTTCGCCCTTGTTTTCGGAAATCATGGCGTACAGCCCGTTACCAGGGCGTCCCTCTCCGCAGGCCGTCAGTATCCAATTGCCTGCGGACAACTCATGGATACGTCCGGCGGGCAAGGCCCGGACGGTATCTGAAAATGCCATTTTTCGAGGAACGGTGAATGTGGCGCCCCGGTCATATGAGTAAATGACGAATGCTTCCAGATTTTTTTCCGAAAAAACCGCGGGTTTTTTCGGATACATCGAAAAAATCACGGCGATCAGGCCGTCCCGGAATTGCGTGACAAAGGGATTTCGGGCGGACCAGAGCCCCGTCGCGATCGTGTCCGGTTCGGACCAACTCAGCCCTCCGGTTGAGGATCGTACGATCAGCAGCGCATTCCGGTGCGGTGTGCGCGTACCCGCGCTGAAAAGGGTACACCAGTCCCCCCCGGCGAGCTGTACTGATCCGAAAGCGGCCGTATTTTTGCCGGTCCGAGCGATCGAAACCGGTTTGCATTTTTCGCTCATCAAAAAATCAAACGGGCCGCACATGCAGACGGAAACAAGACAGCAGGCCCAGATCGCCGGAACGATTCGCATG
>JAFGEX010000221.1 GCA_016931355.1 bacterium | reverse complement strand
GCACGCGCGGCGTGAAGCACGGCAAGCTGGTCATGACGTCCACGGGCAAAGACCTCTGACATCGAAGCTTTCCGGCTGCGGGCAGCCGGAGAATGGTCGATCTTCAGGGGAAAGACATTCCGTTCGCACGCCTCCCCAGTGGCAAGTCTAAGGGGAATGCGCCCGCTGCCGGATTGAAGCTCCCCGCGGCAAGCCTAAGGAGAATGCGCCCGCTGCCGGATTCAAACGGTCGGACGATGGCAAAGGAGGGTTCATGAAAAGACCGATGGCGATCGCCTGCAGCATCCTGATCATCGCCCGCGCCGGTCTGGCCGGCCGGGAAGACCGCATTCAGCCCTACACGTCCAATGCCTTCTACTGGCAATTCAAAGGCGCGCCGATCCTCCTCGCCGGAGTCAGCCGGGACGACAACCTCTTCCAGATCCCGGGCCTCCGGCAGCATCTGGATGACATCCGGGCCTGCGGCGGCAATTATATCCGCAACACCATGAGCGACAGACTGGACGGCGGATTCGAAGTATCCGCGTTCGCCAAACGGACGGACGGCAGATTCGACCTCGGCCGGTGGAATGCGGAATACTGGACACGCTTCGAAAACCTGCTCCGATGGACCGCGGAAAGGGACATCATCGTCCAGATCGAGATCTGGGACCGGTTCGACTTCTACAAATCCCAGTGGCTCGCCAGTCCCTGGAATCCCTCGAACAACATCAACTACACGGCAAAGGAATCGGGCCTGGCCGCGTCTTATCCCGTTCACCCCATCAACAACACCAACCGGTTTTTTCAGACCGTGCCCGCCATGCGGAACAACAAAAAGGTACTCGGATACCAGGAACGCTTTGTGGATAAACTGCTCTCCCTTTCGCTGGCCTACGACCACGTGCTTTACTGCATGGACAACGAGACCAGCGGGGATCCCCGCTGGGGGAAATACTGGGACGAATTCGTGAAGGCCAGGGCGGATGCCGCAGGGAAAAAGGTTGAGACGACCGAGATGTGGGACGCCTGGAATCTGCATCACAGCCAGCACCAGAATACGGCAGGCCACCCGGAGCTCTATTCCTTCGTTGAAGTGTCGCAGAACAATCAGAACAGGAACCAGGGCCATTGGGACAACCTTCTCTATATGCGCGGCCTGCTGGCGAATAAAAGGCGTCCCATGAACAACGTCAAAATCTACGGCGTGAACAACCACACCTACGGGACGACTGCGGACGCGATCGAACGGTTCTGGCGGAACATCCTGGCCGGATGCGCTTCGGTACGGTTCCACAGGGATCAGGCGGGATTGGGATTCACCGCCGAAGCCCAAAAACAGATCCGGACCGCCGTTCTGTTGTCCCGGATGGTCCCGCTCTGGGAGACCGCCCCGCGCAACGACCTGCTGACCGAAAGGAGCACGGATGAAGCCTATCTGGCTGCAGATCCGGGCAAACGGTACATCCTCTATTTCACGAATGGAGGCCGGGTCGGCCTGAAGCTGTCCGGATACGCAGGGCCATTCCAGCTGAGATGGATCAACCTCTCGACCGGCCGGGAGGACGGTTCAGCCGTGATTTCAGGCGGCGGCACAGCCATGGTTCGGGCCCCGGGTTCGGGGGGATGGATCGCGGTCATCACCCCTCTGCCGCTCGCAGCGCCGGGATTCAGTCCCATCCCCTACTCGGGCGCCAGGGAAAATTACATCGAGCGGACCCCTTCCAGATGGGAGGTCACTTCGGATGAAAATCCGAGCTATCATCTCGCCGCAACCGATTACAAGGGTTTGAGCGGCGGCCGGCTGGGGGAAACCAGTATTCTGAAAAACAGGATCTTTGCCGGCAATTTCACATTCACCCTAAGCGCCAGGTCCGGTGAAAACCTGACGGCGAATCAAAACGCGGACTTCGCGCTCGTTTTTGCCTATCAGGACGAGTCCAATTACTGCTTCGCCTTATGCACCGCCCAGCAGCCTTCAAAAGCCGAAACCGGCCTTTACGCGGTCCGGAACGGCCGCCGCTCCGTGATCGCGCGACGCAACCAAGGCATCACGGACAACGCCTTTCACCGCTTCGAGCTGGTCCGGAAGGGAAGCGGGGTGACCCTGAAAAAGGACGGCAGGACACTGGTCTCCGCATGGTCGAGCCGGTTCCAGGGTGCGGGCGGCGTCGGCATCGGATCCATCAACGATGAGGCGTATTTCGACGACATTGAAATCCACGGCACGGCCTTGGGAAGACCGGACAGCCAAGAAAGCCCGACGGATCCGGAAGTACCGCCCTCCCGCTTTAAACTGGAGGCCAATGTTCCGAATCCCTTCAACAACACCACCCTGATCGGCTTTACCCTGGGGGAGGATGCGAAGATCCGGCTGGATATCTATGACACCGTTGGGAGACACGTCTGCAGCCTGGCGGACCGGGATTTTCCGGCCGGCTCTCATCGTGTGCCTTGGGATTCCCGGGAGGCCTCCGGCCGGCCGGCAGCCAGCGGCGTCTATCTGGTCCGGATCATGGCCGCATCGGAGAACGGTTCGTACATCTTCACGAGGCGCATCACACTGATCCGTTAAAAAGGACGGATACAGCCTGTCTTTTCCGCCGGTTTGAGACCCTCCCGCGGGGATCTTCCGGGGTCTGTCATCTCCACGCCGTCGCGCCCCAACTTGAAAATTTCCCTTGACTTTGAAGCAGGGGGATTGTATAATAGGCGTGTTATCTTTTTTATTTTCGTAACACTGATGGACTGCAAATGGTCCCACGAGGAGGAATCCCATGAAATACCGCCTGTTTTTTACGGCGTGTCTGGCCCTGTGTCTCAAAGCCACTGCTGCCGACGGCGGTTCAGACCCGGACACCATCCGCGTCCGCTACCATTTCAAGCCCGTGGTCGTCACGGCCACCAAAATATCCCAGTCGCAAACGGAGATCGCTTCCAGCATCAGCGTCCTGGACGAGACTGAAATCCGGGATGCCGCCGGATCTTCCGCGCTCGAGCTCATCCAGTCCCGCGTACCCGGATTCTACCTGACCGAATGGGGCGTCATGGGATTCGGAGCGGCGGGCAGCGCATCCGGCAAGATCTCCATGCGCGGCATCGGCGGCGGCGCCAACACGCATTGTCTCATTCTCCGGAACGGCCGTCCGGATTTCATGGGTTTCATGGGATGCACCCTGCCGGATGAATTCTCGACCGACGGGGTCGAGCGCATCGAAATCATCCGGGGACCCGGATCCTTTCTCTACGGGACGAACGCCACGGGCGGCATCATCAACATCATCCCCAAACGCGTGGATTCCAGGGGATTTGAAACCCGGATGACGCTGGGAACCGGCTCCTACGATTCCCGGATCCTGTCCGCGTCGCACGGGGGTAACACAGGTTCATTCGATTATTATCTGTCCGCAGCCACCCGGATGACCGACGGTCACCGGTCGGACGGCAACGCCCGGTATCTGGGAGACCACTATACTGTTCACCTGGGCTGGACCGGCGAAAAGACGAAAATCGAATGGAACGCCAATGCCGCGGATATCGACATGAACGATCCGGGCATGGCCGGCGCGCCGTCGGTGACCAACTGGTACGCCATCACGAGGGGTGGAACGGATCTGAATTTTTCTCATCAGTCCGTGTTCGGCGAAACGAACCTGAAACTGCACGGTAATTTCGGACATCACCAATTTTTCGACGGCTGGAAATCCGACGACCGGACGCTGGGATTCATGATTTATCAAACGGCATCGCCCTGGACCGGCTCAAGCGCAGTCATCGGTCTGGATTTCAAGAAATACGGCGGAAAAGCGTCGGATGCGGGTTCGGATTATGGTTCCATCACCATCCGGGAATATGGCCCCTATGTCCATATCCAGCAATGGCTGTTCAGGCGCCTGGTCCTCTCAGGGGGCGTCCGTGTCGAGAATCATCAGCTGTTCGGGAACGAAACCCTTCCGAAGGCCGGCCTTGTGTACCACCCTTTCGAAAAAACAGGCTTCCGCATGACGGCATCCAAGGGATTCCGAAGCCCCTCGATACGCGAACTGTACCTCTGGATGCCTGCAAACAAGAGTCTGACACCGGACCGCGTCTGGAACTATGAAATCGGCGTGACGCAAAACATCCGGGGCCGCTTGAATTTCGATTGCGCCGTGTTCCGCTCGGACGGCTCCAATCTCATTCAATTCACAGGCCCTCCGCCGAAATGGATGAACGGAGGCTCCTATTCCCAGACCGGATACGAAATGACGGCCGAGTGGTTTCCCCTGGAGCGGCTCCAGGTGAATGCCGCCTGGACCAAGATGGATCTGGACAGGCAAACGTACAACGCCCCGGGGAAGAAACTGACCTTCCATGCCCGTTATGCGCTTGGAATCGCCACTTTTTCTGCGCAGGTGCTGATGATACGCGACTGGAAAGGCGCGGAATTTCAGGGATCCAAAACCATCCTGCACGACATGCCGGATTACGCGGTATGGAACGCTTCTGTTCTCCTGAGGATACTCAGAGGGGCTTCCCTGCGGCTGCACATCCGCAACATCCTGGATGAATCCTACCAGGCCATGTACGGCTATCCCATGCCGGGCCGGAACATGCTCACGGAGATCTCTTACGCATTCTGACGCATGACGGCACGCACGCAACATCTGGCCCTTTCAGGGCTTTTCATCGCCATAGGCATTTTGCTGCCCATGCTCTTTCATGCCGCCGGCCTGGGCAAAATGTTTCTGCCCATGTTCTTTCCAGTCGCAGCCTGCGCCTTTTTTCTTCCCTTCCCCTTTGCATTGTCCGTCTCAATCGCCACGCCGGTTCTCTCGTTCGTCATGACCGGCATGCCGCCTGTTCCGGACCTGTTGATCATGATTCTCGAACTCCCCGTCATGGCCGGATGCCTTTCACTGCTGTCCGCCAAAACAAGGCTCGGTTCTTTCTGGAAAACAGCGGCCGGCCTGCTGGCCGGCAGGGCGACGGGATTTCTGGCTGCCCGCCTCATGGCCCCTTTCTTCGGGCTTCCAAAGACTTTTCTCTCTTTTGCTTATCTCGTCAGGGGCTTCCCCGGCATGATCCTCCTGATCATCCTGCTCCCGCTTTTTCTCCTGCGCATCAAAAACGAACCGGTGTTCTTCAGAAAGGACCGGGATGTCCAGGCCGCATCGTGATTATTTCAACAGGCTCGCGCCGTCCTGGCATGATAAAATGCCTCCGGGTCCGGAACTCCGCGTGTATCTGGCACGCTTCGGTGTATCACCCGGCGACAGGATACTGGACATCGGAGCAGGCACCGGACGCATGACCGGTTTTCTGCTGAACATGGTCTCGCCGGGCGGATGCGTGGTTGCTCAGGACATCGCTTCCGGAATGCTCCTGGAACTGCGCCGGCTTCTGTCCCCCCGATCTCCCGCGCTGGTCTGCGACGACGCCTGCCGGATGTCCCTGAAAACATCCTTTTTCGACAAGATACTCTGCTTCTCCGCCTTCCCCCATTTCACGGATCAATCCGCAGCCCTGACTGAATTCTATAGAATCCTCCGGCCCGGCGGCAGGCTTCTGATCCTCCACACCGCGAGCAGCGCCCGGTTGAATGCCTTTCATGCAGGGCTCGAAGGAGCCGTCAGCCAGGACCGCCTTCCTGCGCCTTCCGAAATGATCCCCCTCCTCAGCGCTTCCGGGCTGGAACTCTGCGATGCGGAAGAGAAGGACGACCTTTACTGGGTCGAGGCGCAAAAACACCTTTCTCCCCCGTCCTGACAATTCATTTGCTTTTTAAGCCGAAATATCGTAATATTATAACCTTATAATTGGTTCACCGGAAGAATCCGGAATGAATGAATCTGTTGAAAAATTGCAGGTCCTGAAAAACATCCTCCGGGACATGGGCTCCGCGCTCGTGGCTTTTTCAGGAGGCACGGACAGTTCCTTCCTTCTGAAAATGGCAGCGGACGTTCTCGGCGGGCGGGTGCTGGCCGTCACGGCGGAATCCGAAATTCATCCCGGATTCGAGAGACGCGACGCATCCGAACTGGCAAAAGAACTGGGCATCCGGCACCTGGTTGTGCATTCCGGAGATCTGGAAAACGAATGTTTTCTGTCCAACACGCCCGAGCGTTGCTACCACTGCAAGAAAGCGCTCTTCTCAAGCCTGAAGCAAATGGCAATTGAAGAAGGCATCGCGTATGTGGCGGACGGCACGAATGCAGACGATACGAAAGACTTCCGGCCGGGTACCCAGGCTCTCGCAGAGCTGGGCATCCGGAGCCCGTTGAAGGAAGCGGGCATGACCAAGGAGGACATCCGGCATTTATCGAGGCAAGCGGGTCTTCAGACCTGGGACCGGCCTGCCATGGCCTGCCTGGCATCGCGCATCCCGTACGGGACGCGCATCACCCCGGAAGCCCTGAAACGCATTGCCGCGGCGGAGGCATTTCTCCAGGGCATGGGATTCCGCCAGGTACGCGTCCGGGATCATGAAACCGTGGCCAGAATCGAGGTCCCGCTGGACCAGATCCAAATGGCAATGGACAAAACAAAATCCGCATCCATTGTTTCGAAATTGAAGAAACTGGGATACCGTTACATTGCCCTCGACATGGAGGGATACAGGACAGGCAGCCTGAATGAGGTATTAAAGGGCCATGGACAAGGAAAACATTAAAAAACTGCTGGAACAGGTCCGCTCCGGATCCGTTTCCGTGGACGCGGCGTTGAAGAAGATGCGTTCGCTCCCATACGACGACCTGGGTTTCGCCAAAATCGACACTCACCGCGGCCTCAGGCAGGGGTTCCCGGAAGTGATCTTCTGCCAGGGGAAGACGCCCGCGCAGGTCAGGGACATCGTCAAGCGCATGATGGAAAACCATCCCCTCATACTCGGTATGCGTGCGGACGAAGCGGTCTATCATGCGGTCCGGGAGGTTGCTGACGTCCGTTACCATCCGGCCGCCCGCGCCGTCATTGTCGGTGAAAACCCCGAGATCAGGCATCCGGGGCTGATTCTGATCATCACGGCAGGCACGGCGGACATGCCCGTATCCGAGGAAGCCGCCCTGACCGCGGAGCTTATGGGCAACCGCGTGGAAAGGCTCATGGACGTGGGCGTGGCAGGCGTGCACCGCCTGCTTCAGAATGTCCAAAAAATCCAGTCCGCCAACGTCCTCGTCGTGGTTGCCGGCATGGAGGGGGCGCTTCCAGGCGTCATTTCGGGCCTTGTGGACAAACCGGTGATCGCGGTCCCGACCAGCGTGGGCTACGGCGCCAATTTCAAGGGTCTCTCCGCCCTGCTCACCATGCTCAATGCCTGCGCGCCTGGAATCGGCGTCGTGAACATCGACAACGGATTCGGCGCCGGTTACCTGGCCGGACTGATCAACAGGCTGGGCGGATCCAAACAGGAATCGGAGCCAAAATGAAAATCGCCTATTTCGATTGTTATGCCGGAGCCAGCGGAGACATGATACTCGGCTCGCTTCTGGATGCAGGCCTGGACCTGGAAGCCCTGAAAACGGAATTGTCCAAAATCCCGGTTCACGAATATGCTGTCCGCGCGCACAAGCTGGTCAAAAAGGGGATCACGGCCACCAAGTTTGATGTGGATCTCCTCCATCCCGCGAAGGAAGGCCATAGTCATGCACAGGGGGATCATTCCCATGCGCACCGCCATCTCGGCGACATTCTCCACATCCTCGAGCACAGCACCCTGGACAATGACGTCCAAAAGAAAAGCGCGCGGATCTTCACGAGACTGGCAGAGGCGGAGGCGAAAATACACGGGAAATCCGTGCAGGAGATCCATTTCCACGAGGTCGGCGCAGTGGACGCCATCGTGGACATCGCAGGCGCCGTTTCAGCCATGAACCTGCTCGGCATTGATAAAATTTTTGCGTCCCGGATCAACACCGGGACCGGGACCGTGGAATGCGCGCACGGGACGCTCCTCGTGCCGGCGCCCGCCACGCTTGAATTATTGAAGGGAATCCCGGTTTATTCGACCGGCATCGAAGCCGAACTCATCACGCCGACCGGCGCTGCCATCCTGACGACCCTCGCGGAATCCTTCGGGCCCATGCCCGGCATGTCGGTCGAGAGCATCGGTTACGGGGCAGGATTCAGGGACCTGCCGGTCGCGAACGTACTGAGGGTGAGCATCGGCAGAGCCGGATCCGGGGATGAGGATATTGTCCAGCTCCTGGAAACGAACATCGACGACATGAATCCCCAGTTCTACGATCATGTGATGGACAGCCTCTTCTCCGCGGGCGCCAAAGACGTGTTCCTGCATCCCATCATCATGAAAAAGAGCAGGCCGGGCATTGTTCTCAGCGTGATCGTGGAGCCGGACCGGCTGCAGGCCTGCACGAACGTCCTTTTCCGCGAAACGACCACCCTCGGCGTCCGGATTTCGGATGTCAAGAAAAGACAAATTCTGAGCAGGGAAATAAAAAGCGTAGATACGCAATGGGGCCCCGCTCGTGTGAAAATCCGCCACACGGCAGGCGGCAGCCCGGAAGCGGTGCCCGAGTACGACGACTGCAGGCGTATCGCGCGGGAGAAGGGCATCCCGATACGGGAAGTCTATGATGCGGTGAAACGTCAGGCGGAAAAGATCAAGGGGTGAATCCCCGGGGAATCGTCATCCCGGGTGACACGGGTTGAACGATTCCCTGCTTCGGCAATGATTCCTCAATGCAACCTTTGGCTGGGAGCCTCAAACCCGGTATCCAGGGCGGGAAAGGACGTGCATCGAGCTTCGGGCATCGGGCATGGTTAAAAAACGGGGCCCGGGATTCGGGGATAGGGGTTCGGGAAAAAACGTGCATCGTTCTTCGTGCTTCGTGCATTGGGAAAAGAGGGGTTCGGGAATCGGGAATAGGGGATCGGGAAAAGGTGAGACTTGTCAATTGATCTCAGATGAACGATTGCAGATTGCAGATCTCAGATTGGGGGAAAAATCGGGATTTGGGGTTGGGAGATCTGAGATCGTTGATCTGGAATCTGATATCTGAGATCTTCTTCGGGGATCAGGGCTCGGAAAATCGAAAATCGTCCATCTTCAATCGTCAATGTATGCATACCACTGACCCCAAATAAAAAGACCGGGGCAGGCCGGATCCCGCCCCGATCTGAGATCGTGGATCTGAATTCTGGAATCTGAAATCATTTCTCCCGAATGTACTTCACCCTCATCCTCGGCATGAGAGGGCTTTTCTCCACCCTGACTTCTGCGGATTTGGAACCCACCTGGATATCCGCCTCAGCCAGGGCGTACTGCATGGCAGGCCACCAGGAAATTTCCAGCACGATGCGGTAATTGCCGGCCTTGACCCTTTTCCCGTCGCGTCCGTCCAGCGCCCAGAAATAGGTATGGGTGCCCCAGTCGATGCTGGCGCTCGTGGTTCCATCCGTTTCAAATTTGGCTCTCTCTGCAAATTCCGGAAGCACGACTTGCTTCTCCTTCGCGAATCCAGAGAAACCGGACACGTACAGGGTTTTCACAAATTTTCCCTGAGCATCCTCCACCCAGAGCGCGGTCTGCGGTTCCAGTTCGTCCTGGAATCCGAGGTGAAAATCAACCTGTATCCGCTCGCCCTCCGCGGATCTGTCTGTGAATTCCCTCAGCCCGTACTCCTCAAAAACCATGTCGGATTGCGACGCTTCGGGATTCCGCCTGACAAAATCCGCCCAGATGCCCCTGCCCTTTTTCCTGTATCCGAAACCGAGCTGGCAGGTCGCATCCCTGCGCGTGGAATCCGGAATGGAGGGATCCTTGGACAGGGCTTCCAGAATGGCCAGACCCTCATCCATACGGCCCGTGAAAAACGGCATCTGAATGCACATGATCCCGTACGTCAGACCGATCTCCGGATTTTCAGGCGCCAGCCGGTGGGCCCGGCCCAGTACATTGACGATCTCGAAAGCCAGGTTGGTCCTCCAGTTCTGGTCCTGATAAATGCGCTCATCGTATCCCGCCATGACCTCACGGGAAAGCGCTCGGATGAGAAGCCGGTTCGCCTCGATATGGTTCGAGTCCAGAGCAGTCGCCTTCCGGAGGACATCGATCGCATCCCCCCATCTTTTTGCGTCCATATGGGATTTGCCGAGTTCCAGAAGGTTCTTCATGTCTGCCGCCGGCTGCGCAGCTTGTTTGGCAGCGGCCTCTTTCCGGTCCTTCACCGTCTCCTCCATTCCCTTCCTGGCCGCGTCCGCGTCGCCGCCTGTCTGGGATATGGCCAAAACCTGTTTCCAGGAAGACTCCGCATCATCAAATCTGCCCTGCAGATGATATCCCTGGCCCAGGTACCTGAATAGGGTCGCTTTCTGTTCTGCGGGGAGATCCGTCCGTTTCTCCTGAATATCCCTCGCCTTTTCCAGGTGAGTCACGGCCGGAGCCAGTTTGCCGAATATCGACGGTACGTTCACGCCGATGACGCCGTACAGGAAATGGGCGTCATAAAAATCCGGATCGAGGCTGCAGGCCTTGTCCAGTTCCGAGAAACTCTCGTTGATGCTGTTCATGGCGGCCACAAAATCCCCTTTCTCGGACTGGACGCGGCCGAGCTCCCCCAGGAAAGATCCGAGCTGGTAATGAGCCCTTGGATTCTCCGGGAATTCTTTGACCGCCTGCCTCATGGCCTGAACTGCGGGTTCAATCTTCCCCTCGGATTTCAGGGCATCCGCCTGTTTCAGCATGGCATCGAAGCCGGTCTGGCCGAAAACCGACAGGGTCTGTATGCAAAATAAAACCGCAAGAATCCCTCTTTTCATGGCGAACTCCTCTTCAATAATCGATCGGGTCGGAAAATAGATCCGGAGGCATAACAATCAGTTGACGTCAAAAAATCCTGTTTGTTTCAATGAACTTTTAAAAGCCGGGTGCGTAAAAAATGGGATGCTTTCATCCATTTACAAGGGAAGGCGGAAGCCTGTCCATGGAATGAGAACCGCCCGGTCCGGGAGAAATCTGTTATTTCTGTTTCCGGCAGCAGCCGCCTGCATCCTGCTCACGACTGTACCCGGTTCCGCCCGGGATCGGAGCAATGCGGCAGACCGCATCCGGGGATCTGCGAGATACGGGGAATATAACGGGGTTATGCGGCTGCCGGCAGATTCCCTGGGCAGCCGTTTTTTTTACAGCGGAAAGGATTACGGCTCCGAATCGCTTGTCCATCCGCTGACCCTCATCCTGCACGGCACCTTCGGCATTCTGCAACTCGAGAACCGGTCCAAGAATCCCTTCGACGTGCCCTGGGAGTCCAGCTGGAAAAACGTCCGGGACAATCTTTCCCATCCACTGCGCGCGGTCAAGGCATACGGCATCCGGAATTTTTTGCTCGAACAGGTGGTCCCCTTCAGCGTGAACAGCCATCAATCCTATTACTGGCCCAACTACACGCTGCACCTGATCGGCGGAGGCATGAGCTACCGCATGATGCGCGAATGGTACGAGCAGCATCATTATCCGGGAGCAGCCTACTGGTCCGTTGCCACGATCACCGCATATCATCTGTTCAACGAAATCGTCGAGAACAACACCTTCCAAGGGAACAACGTGGATCCCATAGCGGATTTATACCTGTTCGATCCGCTGGGCATCCTGCTGTTCAGCCGGGACGGGATCACGGGTTTTTTCAGCGAGGTGCTGAACCTGTCCGACTGGTCTTATCAGATCGGATACGATCCCTGGAACCGGGTTCTCCTGAACAACGGTCAGAATTTCATGATGCGCTGGCGCATCCCGAAATCCAGACGATGGCATCTCTTCTACCATTTCGGCAATCACGGCGAAATGGGATTTTCGTTGCGCAGGAATGAAACGGATTATTGGAGCCTGGCTGCCGGGTTTTCGTCCTCCCGGTTGTTCGACGCAAAGAACAGGCAGGGGATACTGGAGCTCACCACGCAGCTGGTCGGCAGCATCGGGTTTTTCTACGACCGGAACAAATCGCTGCTCTTTTCCATCCAGTACGCTCAAAAAGATCAGAACACCCTGCGCATCAATATCTACCCGGGACTCGTACGGCTGCCTTTCGGTAATGCCGGTTTTTTCTTCACTCTGGACCGGGACCGCAGGGGATCAGCCGGCATCACCTTACCGTTCCTGCCGGTTCATCCGGGATTCCGTTTCTGAATAGAAGAATCCGCCTGCCGCGCTGCGGACCATCAGGCCTCTTTAATCCCCCATATTTTGTTTGGTTTTCCTTGCAATTATTTTTATATTGCCCATCAGCAGTCCTAAAAACGGCATTGAAATGAAAAAAAAACGGGTCCGGATGCAACAGTCGCATGCAGCGGGAAAATGGCTTCTCCCGATACTCCTGACCGCTTTGATCTGTTCCTTGATGGCTGCGATGATGGACACGCCGGAGCATCTTTTTCATACGCATTCCGATTGCCCGATCTGCCAGCTCTTTCACACACCGTCCGCCTTTATCGGGATATCCTTTCTCATCATCATCCTCAATGTCGCCTGTCTCATCTTTTTTCTTGAATTCCACGATCAGGTCGTTCCACCGTTATTTAAAATCATCCTGCCCCGCGCCCCGCCATCCCTCTTCTGACGCCCTTTTCATCCTTGCCGGAAACCCCAAAACCAGTTCTCACCGCCGCAACCGTCTGAAAAGGCTCGATCGGTTGGGGGAAAAAAGAGGGTGATCCGCCCGCTGACCCTGCGCATGCGCGTGGGTGTATGAATGCTGGCAGATTGAAGACATGAACCGGTTTTAAATCCAGAAGGCTGAAATGAGACGCATAGCCGCATGCGTCCTGGAATCTTCGACCGGCAGAAAAAAGGCATTGAGATGTGCCCGCTGATCCCGCGGCAAGCCTTAGGGCAATGCGCCTGCTGACAGATGATAAACACAAACCGGATTCTATCTGCCTGGGGCCACATTTGAGGAGATCGTGATGAAACACGTGATAACATTTTATTTGCTTTTTGTATGCCTGATAACCGGCTTGTCCGCACAGAACGCGAGAGACAGCGCCCCTTTTTCTCAGGCGAAATTTGTACCCGACATTTCACTGATCCTTGACATGTCATTCCTGTACCGGGACATGACCAATCCACGCTATCAGAAATACAGCATCCCGGCGTTTACCGAATTTACGCCGGACCAGCCGATTGAGGATGAATCGCCTTCACACAGCATCGAGTCTTCTCCCAGGGGATTCAATCTGAATTACTGTGAAATGAGCCTGTATTCGGTCGTGGACCCCTATTTCGACCTGTTCGCCGTGTTCCACCTCTCCGAACATGGGATTGATCTGGAAGAAGGCTATCTGACCACGCGAAACTTCCCCCATGGGCTGCAGGCGAAGGCCGGCAAATTTTTAAGCCATTTCGGGAGAATCAATGAACAACATGAGCATTACTGGGATTTTTCCGATATCCCCTTGGTCTATGGATCTTTCTTCGGAGGGAATTTGAACGAGAAGGGAATGCGGCTGTCCTGGGTGGCGCCGGCCGATTTTTATTTCATGCTGGGCGGGGAAATTCTGAAGGGAGAGGACGGTTCGAGCTTCGGGAGCAGCGGATTTGGAGACGCAGGCGGATCGGTCGTCGTACCGGAAAAAGACTTCCCCGGAATCTCAGTCAGCTATGTCAAATCATCCTTTGATGTCGGAGACCTGACCCTTCTCGCAAGCCTGTCCGGCGCATTCGGCACGTTCCGCCTTCACAGCGGTCTGGATCGTTCCGATGACGACGGGTTCGCCGTCGATGCGGATGCGCATGTTCTCGGAGGCGCCCTGACCCTCAAATACATGATGGATTCCAATCGGGACATCACGCTGCAGACGGAGGCCCTCTACCGGACCGTGGACGGGACTCATTATCAAACTCATGCCGCCGCCGTTTCCCGGAATGCACTGACCAAGCGGCAATCCGGATTGTACTGCCAGCTTGTGCACAAAGGATCCAGACGGTGGAGGATGGGGATTCGGCTGGATTATCTGGACAGGAATCATTTCGACCTGGGCGGTGAAACAGCGCCGCTTCCCCGGGGCCTGTCGAGATATTCGGGCATGATCGAATGCAATCCAACCGAGTTCTCCAGGATCCGTGTTCAGGCCAACCTGGACCGCAGCCGTTTCATAAAATCCGAAGGGCTGTTTCGAAACAAATCGGTTTTTGAAGCCATGCTCCAAATCAACCTCGCCATCGGGGCCCACGGAGCACATGCCTTTTAAACGGCGGAAGTGGCCTCTGCGTCGACGGAGCCGCCGGGCCGTCATGCAGATCCATGGGAAAATAAAAGCTTGAAGGTCGTCTTCATTCAATAGAGGAGAATAAAATGAGAAAGGCTTTGATCTTGATCCTGATGATAATCGGCGCAACCACGGGTGTCTCGGCCTACCGGTTGAAGGTAGTCGCCAGTTATCCGTACATCGCCAGTATCGTCGAAAACATAGGAAAAGACCGGATTCAGGTCTCCGCACTTGCCCGGGGGGATTACGATCCGCATGTGATCATCCCGAAACCTTCCTATATAGGAAAAGTCAGGAAAGCCGATCTGCTCATTATCAACGGCGCCCAATTGGAAATCGGGTGGCTGCCCCCGATCCTGAATCAAGCGGCAAATCCCGACATTCTCCCCGGATCCAGGGGGTTTCTGGATCTTTCGAAATACGTCTCCCTGATCGACGTACCGGAAAGCATATCGAGGGCTCAGGGAGACATACATCCCGAAGGCAATCCGCATTACTATCTCGATCCGTACAACATCCCCCCTCTGTCCAAAGCCATCGCCGCGAAACTGAATGAACTGGACCCGGGAAATGAATCGTTCTACAACGGCAACCTAGAGGCCTTTCTCGGTCTGTTCAACCAAAAGTTGGAGCACTGGAACGATCAAATGATCCCCCTGAAGGGCGCCGAGGTCATCGAATACCATAAAAACAACGACTATTTCATCCGTCGTTTTGAAATGAATCTGGTTGGAACGGTTGAACCGCTGCCCGGCATCCCGCCGACCTCCCGGCACATCGAATCCCTGGAAAAAATCATTCAAACAAAAAACATCCGGTTCATCTTTCACGATGTCTACCACCCCATTGAGGCGTCGAGGCATCTGTCTATAAAATTCGGATTGAAACTCATTCTGATTCCCCATGACGTCGGTGCGGTGAAGGAAACCGACACCATTTACTCGCTGTACGATACCATTATCAGGAGGATGGTGCAATGATGGACATCCTGTTTTCCGCATTTTTGCTCTCGGTGGTTCTGCTCGGCATCCATTCCTTTTTCGGCCTCGAAATCATTAAAAGGGGCATCATCTTTACGGATCTGGCCATCGGTCAGATGGCCGCACTTGGCGCTGCCGGAAGCATCCTGTTTCTCCACGGCAAATGGATTTACCCGGTTTCCCTGAGTTTTGCATTGCTGGGAGGACTCTGCATCGCCCGCGCCTCTCATAAAATCAAAAATCTCGAGGCCTTCATCGGCCTTTTGTACGCCCTTGGACTTTCGGGAGCCTTCCTGCTCCTTTCAAAAACCTATCACGGCATGGAAGAGTTTCAAAAACTCATGGCTTCCGACATTCTGTTCACCCCGATCCGTGAAATTTACAAGACGGCCGTCTTGTATGCGGCACTGGGCATCTTTCTCTGTATTTTTCTAAAGAAATGCAAGGGTTTACTGAGGGATACTGTCTTTTTCCTCACATTCGCCGTCACGGTGACCAGTTCCGTTAAGCTGGCGGGTGTTTTGATCATTTTTGCACTTCTGGTGGGACCCGCGTATACCTCGCTCATCCTGTTCAATAAAAATCATCTGTTGTATGCCTGGTTGATTGGCGTTGTGGTGAATATTGTTGCCATCTTCGTCTCTTACAAGCTGGATTTGCCGACAGGGTACACCATCGTCTTCTCTCATGCCTTGGCGGCCGTTCTGATTTCCATCGCCACAACAGGAATAAAAAAGGAAGCCCGCAATGCCGAAACCTAAGAGGCGAACCGATTTGCGGGACGGGGTATAAAAAAACTGGATTGAGTTGGATCACCGGATTCATCGTGAGCATAGCCGGAACATTTCTGTCCTTCGAGCTGGACTTCCTCACCGGTTCGGTGATCGTGGTGACGCTGAGGCTGGTCCTGTTCGGGGTGTCCGTCGTCAAGGGCTTCACGGGAATGGGCTCCAAAACCGCTCAAAGGGAGAAGTCTTTCCAAAAATCGGATCCTACCCGCTTCGTACTGTCCGGGATGTAGGAGATGCGGTGAAAGAAAAATGCAAGGACAGTCCTCGATGAGGGCAGAACTGAAAAAAACGGATGCTTCCACCCGGTCTATAAAATCCTGGAAAAATTCCAATGGGCCGGTTTGAACAGATTTCCGGAGAAGGGATTCCTTTCCCGATGCAAAAAATAAAAACGATAATCTGAACCATGCGTATTCAAAAATTGAAAATCATTCCTTGCGCCCTTTTTACATTGTTTCTCTGGGCAAATTATCATATTGGCTTTAAAACACATTATCACTTCCGCCCGGACGGCAGAATGGTTGTCCATTACCATCCTTGTCAAAATGACAACAAGGAAAATAAACCGATCCCTTCCCACACGCATTCACCCTGCGAATATTTTCTTCTCGATGTCGTATTTAAAACCTTGTCCTTCTTCCTCCCGATTATTTTTCTGCTCTGGGAAGGGCGGCATGAAATAAGATCGCCTCTACAAACCCCGAAGTATCATTTCGAATCGGTCATTCCACCTCCTCCCCAAGGCCGCGGCCCCCCATTTCTGTCGCATCGCGGGGACCAGCCGGCCACCCTCGGCTGATTCTTCTATCAGACACAAAAAAAATCATTCCGTTTTACAGGAAAACCCGATTCTGAGGTCCTTAACCGAAGCTTTCATTTTGATTTTTGAATCTGTCAGCGAGCGCACTCCCCGGGGCAAGCCCCGGGGTAAGCGAGCGGATATAAATGTCATTTTCCTTACAGATCGAAGATTCCCCGGCAGCGAGCTGCCGGGGAGCTTCAATAAATCAAGAAAGGATGCGCCGGATGAACAGAAAAATAATGCTGGCGGCTGTTTCCATGATTCTGGTTTCCGGCCCTGGACTGCCCGCCAAATCCGTAAAAACCGTCATTGAGGGACAGGTCATCGATGCAAAAACCAAAACGCCGCTCCATTCAGCCAATGTCATGATCAGCCATACCACCATCGGCACATCAACCGATCAAAACGGCCGCTACCGGCTTCTGAATATTGCCCCCGGGAAAATTCATGTTCAAGCCAGCATGATAGGCTACAAGGGAGCCCATCAAATCGTTTTTCTCCGCCCCAAAAGACAAATAACCGTTGATTTTGAGCTCGAACCCACCATCCTGGAGATGGGCGCCGTGGTCGTAACCGGGACTGCCACACCGCACCTGTTAGAAGACATGCCCGTGCGCACGGAGGTGATACCGAGAAAATTGATCGAATACAAACAGGCGACCAATCTGGCCGAAGCGCTCGGCTTTCATACGGGTATCCGCGTTGAAAACACCTGCCAGAACTGCAACGCATCACAGGTCAGAATCCTCGGCATGGACGGTATTTATTCGCAGATTTTAATAGACGGAGACCCCGTCATGAGCAGCCTGGCCGGCGTGTACGGCCTGGAGCATTTTCCGGAAGAAATGGTGGATCAGATAGAAATCGTCAAAGGCGGCGGTTCTTCCCTTTACGGCGCTGGAGCGGTTGCCGGGGTGATCAATCTGATCACGCGGCGTCCCATGACCAATCAGGTCCGGATCAAATATTCGGGACAATCAATGAAGGAGAAGTCCGACTACCATGTGGGAGCCGTAGCCGAAACGGTGAACAAAACGGGCTCCTCGGGCGCCTATGTTTTCGGATCCTTCCGCAGACGGAATCCGTACGACCGTAATCAGGACGGTTTCAGCGAGCTTGGAGCGCTGAACCACGAATCCATGGGATTCAAGTGGTACAACCAGTTTACAGAGAACAAAGAACTGCTGGCCTCCTTCCATCACATACATGAGGAAAGACGGGGCGGCAACAAATTTGACCTGCCGTGCCATGAAGCGGAAATCGCTGAGTGGATCGAACATTGGCGTTCCGGCGGAACGATACGCTGGGAACACAGGCCGACGGCGTTGCTGGACTATCATATCCATTATTCATTCGCCCTGGAAGACAGGAACTCCTATTATGGAGGTCTCGACAGCCCTTCTCCGGAAGACCGTCTGAAAGCCTTAAGTTATTATGGAAGGACAAAAAATCAGCTCCACATCGCTGGTTTTCAGGCCAATTACCAATTATCCAATCAGCTCTGGACGTGCGGCATGCAGGTGACGCGGGACGAAATCAAGGACGAAACCGCAGCCGAGACGGCCTATCATTTGAATGAAATTTATTCAAACACCGGTTTCTTTCTTCAAGACAATCTTCATTGGGGATCCCATAAAAAAATCGAATTCGTCCTCGGAGCCCGTATGGACCAGCACTCAACCTTGAGGGACTGGATCGTCAGCCCGCGGATTCATGCAAAATGGAATGCGGGCAAAGGAACCACCTTCCGATTGGCTTACACCACCGGATTCAAGCCGCCCCAAACATACGACGAGGACCTTCATCTTTGCGGTATCCAGGGTGATCAGCGCATCATCCGGAATGCGCAAAACCTCCGGGAGGAGAAAAGCACTACATACAGTGCGGGTTATGAATTCCAGGAGTATCTGAAGGGAATCCCCACGATGCTCTCATTCACGGCCTTCCGGACGCGCTTAAGCGATTCTTTCACGGAACAGTTCATGTCGAAGGAAAGCGGCATCGAAAAATGGGAACGCGTCAACAGCGACGGCGCCACGGCACAGGGGGTGGAATTGGATCTGGGCATCCGGCCTTTCCCGGGGATCGAACTCAGAGGCGGATTGACTTACATTCACGGCCGATATGACAGCCCCCATGAAGATTTCCAGACCCGGCGTTTTCTCAGAACGCCTGACTGGTCCGGGAACATCCAATTCATCGTTGCACCCTCCCATCGGATTCATTTTTTCCTGGCGGGCGACTCTTTCGGCGAAACCGATGTGCCCCATGAAATCCTCGTGCCGGAACAGGAGACTCCTCGGTTGATCCTTGAACGGGGCAATCCATTTTTCCAGATTGATCTAGGCATCATTTATCGTGTGCCGGTCAATTCCTCGTTCAACATGGAAATAAACATGGGTATTAAAAATATCACGGATGCCTTTCAGGAAGACCTGGACCAGGGCCCTGACCGCGATCCGGCCTACGTCTACGGCCCCGTACAGCCAAGGACATTCTATCTGGGATTGAAGACTTCTATTTAAAAAAGGAGGGGATGATTAAAACCGATATTTCGAACAAACCGCTGAGCCGAACCGCCTCACGGTCCGGATGAACCAGGTATTATTAACGGCTCATCCAGTCATCGTAAAACTGTTGCAGATGGTCGTATAAGAAATCCTGATCCATCCGCACCGCTTCGACATCCTCCTTCTTGAAAGAAAAGCGATAAGCGGCGCAATAGTTGATTAAAAGATCTCTTGCCTGAGTCATTTTCTTAAACATGCGCTCGCATTGCTCTTTATCCTTTTCCGCGCAGGTATCCGGATGATACTGCCGGGCCAACTGTCTATACGCTTTTTTGATTTCCTCCAGGGTGGCTGAATCAGGCAGCCCGAATGCCTTCCGGGCTTCATCGATCTGACTAAAATTGGCCATGTGATTTCCTACATTAATAAAAGATTATAAATCAGCCAAACGCTCATCCAGGCTGCCGTCCGGAAGCATCCAGTCCGGATGGGGTCGGCCTTCTTCTTCCAGCCTGTAGCGGACACAGCCTTTCCAATCCCCCTTGCAGTACTCTGCAATCCAATGTTTCTCCAGCTGGCCCGATTCGTAAAACCTTTTCATGGGGCACAACGCATACCATTTGCATTCACGCAAGGGGTTTGAAAGCCTTTTATTCTCAACCATTTTCAGAATTGAAAATTCTCCGCATCCTGGCAATGCTGTTTTTGGGATCCTCCAGGAGAGGATTCTTCAGATAACGCCGGATCCCATCAAAAATATTCCTGATTTCGTCGGTTTTAGGCAGAACGTCCCGGATTCGTTCCAGATAATGTCTGGATTGGATGCTCTGCAGGGTTGGAGCAAAATAAATATCGAAAATCCAGCCGATCTGAAGCAGTTTGAAATCATTCAGATTCCGGAGATGATCCGCATGAACGATTCTCCCGTGGATCAGATCCTGATAAACCGTTTCGGAAATTCCAGTTGTATCGGGCAGATCAAGTTCAACGGCTTTGTTCCGGCCGCCGTCTTTCCGGCTATAATAATCCGTTACGACTCTCCAGATATCCAGCTTGTCCGCATCGCGCAGCAACTTTGCAAAAAACAGGCAGGGTCCCTTCTCATCCTTGGGCAAGGAGGGAAGGTTGTGTTTTCCGATGCTTTCCAGGACAAGCTTTTCAGCCGAATCATCCAATGCTTTCAGTATATTGTGTTTCTTGATGATTTGCATGCCGAGCCTGGCGTGATTCACGGATTGACGGTCTGAAAAGGTTTTGTATTCCGCATATTGTTCAAACCGCCCGACATCATGCAACAGGGCAATCATCTCCGCCAATCGAAGTTCCTGATCCTTTAATCCAAGTTTCTTTCCGATATTTGAAATTTCATTGCAAACCCGAAAGGTATGCTCCTCTTTGAGAACGATGTTCAAAAGATCCGCTTGATCGCCGTTCTTAAACAAACGAACATATCGGGTGAACCAGTTCTTGATTTCATCGAGATCCTTCTTGGCGACAGGCTTCACCGTATCTCATCCCATGCCGGAGGTTTTTTTCACGAACAGCAGCGGAAACACGATGTCGCTGACACAGCACGGAACCCAGACTGCAAGAAATAAAAAGATGAAAACGACCAGATACGACCAGCCGCCGAGCGCCCCCCCGGCGGCCATCAGCACATGGAACAGGGAAGCCCAGGTGCTGAGAAGCACATGCGCCGCGTGCGGGAATTTGGTGACCGGCTTGAAATAGGCGAATGCGATGCCTGCGACCGCGAGCGGGTTGACCAGCCACCACTTTTCGATGAAACCGATGTGCATGCCCCGGTTCGGCATATCAAGCAGGATTTCCCCCAGATAGGGGATCACTGAATCGCTGATTGTGGCGATGCCGACCGAACCGGCATAGCCGATCAGCACCAGTTTCCACAGGTTGCATTCCCCCCGCAGACATTTTCCGCTGAGGCGGGCGCATTCATGCCGTTCATACATGGCTGCGGTCACCAGCGCGCTCAGGAACACATGGAAGGGATGGAGCAGATAAAAAATCCTGAAAGCGCTTTCTTCCGGCAGCCGCTGAAACAGAATCATGATCACAATGCCTGTCAATGCTCCGAAGGCAGTGAAGGGGGAATGATTTTTAAGTTCAAGCGCAATTTTTTGGAGCATGTCACAACTCCAATTGTGTACCGGCGCAGATGGGAACATAACGGCCACCGAAGCGGTTCCGGAAAAGGGTCTTCGCTTCTTCACCTGTGCAATGGGTCGGACCGACCTTGAAAACACCCATTTTTTCCAAAGAGGAAACAACGGAATCAATGGTTCCCGCATCCTCGTCCTTGAGATGAAAGCCACCCAGCGCCAGGGTAATGGGCGTCCCGGGGAAGCAGGCTCTGGCCTTTTCGATCATGGCGACGATCCCGGGGTGGGAACAACCGGTGATCACGGCCATGCCGTTTCCGGTTTTGGCGATCAACGCCTGTTCAGGCATGGCCGCGCCTTTGTAGGATCCGGGGACTTCTCCTGTGACGGAGATCCGGTCGTCGATGCTGCGGCAGGAATCCGATTCGATCAGGATGCCCCCCAGGGCTGCGACTCTGCTCTTGAAGTCGGCGCCGAATCCCGGACAGGCGTACACCTTCAATCCCTGTCGTTTTTTGAGCAATTCCCACAATCCGCCGGTATGGTCCCAATGGTTGTGGGAAATCACCGCTGCTTCGATCTGTTCCAAACGGATATTCAATCGATTGATGTTCTCAAACAGGGGTTCCGGCGCCTCTCCCGTATCAAAGAGAATACGCCCGTCCACCAGGCAGGAAAATCCCCACCCGGATTTAAATCCCCCGCAGGAAGTGTTATCGTATAGGATTTCGATCTTCACGTTACGTCTCCCCGCGCCGGCATCGCCCAACGTCCGGCCGCCGGGCGTCCGCCTGTCCATCAATACCCGGCATCAGCCGGTCACTCCATCCGGGCCGCCCGTTTCTCATTGTCCCTTGGAGCATAGAGCCTTCTGGCATAGAAAATATGCCCCTGGAATTCCTTCCGGACCAGCAGATCCCGGTCCACCAGACGATCCACAACCGAGCGGCCGGATTTCGCCTTTTTGAGAAATTCAGCAACCGCATCCTCCCGCATCGGATGCACGGCGGTGATGCTCAGGATATCCTTTTCCGCGTCTCCCGTTAAAGCGAATGCATTCCCCTCGTACCCGATGAGGAATTCCACCCGTCCGATTCTGGAACTCATGATCTGATGAGCCCTGACCAGTGTTTCCTCGGAGGGCTGCTCCACCCCCCTCTCGGCCGGCGGACGGATGGGCACGGACAAATAAGAAGTGTCGACCGGAAGCCGACCTATGAATTCCGACACCGCGCTGATCTGATCGTCGCTGTCGTTCAGATCCCGGACGAGCATGGTTTCCGTGACCAGCGTGCCCTGAAATCGTCCCCGGAACCGCTGAATGCCGTCCAGAATTTTCCGCAAATCCAGGGAACGGTGAGGCCGGTTGATCCTTCGCCACGGGGTTTCCTGCACCGAATCGATCTTCACGGACACCCAATCCGCTCCCAGAAGATTCTCCTGCACGCTCTCGCGCCAGATCAGGGAGCTGTTGGTGATCACCGCGACCCGGATTCCGGCCGATCGGATCATCCCGATCTCCCGGCCCAGATGTATATCCAGCGTGGGCTCACCGTCCGCCACGAAGGTGAGATAATCGATCCGTTCCCCGGCCTTCGACGCGGAATCCACTTTTTCAACCACCTGGTCCCGGATGTCGGCAGGATCATAATATTCCGCCGGTTCAGACGCCATCGCCTTTGTCCGCCCCAGCTGGCAATACACACAGGAAT
>JAFGEX010000220.1 GCA_016931355.1 bacterium | reverse complement strand
CCCCTTTCGATCGCATCGACATTGACGCCGATGACCTTGACGCCGTACTTGCTCAGAATCCCCGCCTTGGCCAGCTGGGAGGAAAGGTTGAGGCCTGTCTGCCCCCCGAGATTCGGCAGCAGCGCATCCGGCCGTTCCTTGGCAATAACCTGCTCGAGCACCTGGACATTGAGCGGCTCGATATAGGTGGCGTCTGCCATCCCCGGGTCCGTCATGATCGTCGCAGGATTCGAATTGACCAGCACGATCTGATATCCCAGCGAACGTAGCGCCTTGCAGGCCTGGGTCCCGGAATAATCGAATTCGCACGCCTGTCCGATGATGATGGGTCCGGATCCGATGATCATGACCTTGTGGATGTCTGGTCGCCTGGGCATTTGGCCTCCTGATGACGGGTGCATTGGGCCGCCGGTGCGCGGAGAACAGCGGGAGAAACGATGAACCGCATCCCGGGGAAAATCCGGGCGGGATTTGGAAAAATATAATCAATTCTGGGAAAATTGCAAGGAAAGCATTCAAAGAAGGGGAAATATTTTAAGGCCGATCCCGGGGTGATCCCCGGGGTCCACAGAATCCCGCTTCGGGATTTTGAACCGGCAGGCGAAAAGAGCGCTTGAGGCAAACGATGACACCGGAGCAGGCTGCGGGGATTGCGCTCGCCGCCGGATCCGTCGGGCAAAATTGTAAAAATTAAACTTGACATGATCGCATCTTTTTTCTAATTTTGTTTTAATTTGAACATATTTATTCGAATAACATCAAGCACAAAAAAACTTCTTTCTTGGACGACCGACACCCTTGGCAGGCACCTGTTCATTGAAACATCCCATGTGGGACAACTTCCGCATTGACAAGCCGGCAGGTTCTGACGATCCGGGCCTCTTCAGCCCGAAACCGGAAATGCTGCCGCGCGGGATACGCTGTCGGGATATCGGAAAGCATAGGATCGTGCGGACTTTGATCTGAGGTTTCAGCAATCCACAATGACCAGGTCCTTTTTTATCGACCGCCTCCCTTCGATCGGGTCTTCAACGGTTTCTTACAAAATACGGCTGCCATCCCAAAGACCCTCTTTGGATGCAGAAATGAAGTCGCGTACCCGGAATGCCCGGAAAGGATGCTTCACATGTTTGATTATCCCATTGTTTTAAGCGGAAACACGACATATGCCCGGTTGGGGTTGTCCCCCGATGTGACCGATAACGACATCCTGGACGCCAAAGGAGAAAAACTGCGCTTACTCAATCTCCGCAGGCAGGAACTGGAGAAGCGCCTGGCCAAGGTTTTCGAAAAATTCCCAAGACTGCTGTCTGCCAAAAGCAAACTGGCCGCGCTCAAGAAGGGAAGCGAGAAAACGGATCAAACCGCGTACAAGGAAACCCTGAGCGAAATCGTCGAGCTGGAGAAACAGGCTCAGCAGGCGGATCCCGACTACAAAAAACTCGAAACCGAGATCGAACAAATCGACCAGAAGATAAACGAAATCAATTTGATCAAATTGGAAAACAACGAGGAACGGGAGAAATACGATTTAAAAACCCCGCCCTGCATCCTCCTGAAGCTGGACCCTTTTTCAGCAGCCGTTCTGAGCGATCCCCGGACCAGGCTGTTTCACATCCGGAAGGCGCTCGCCCGATTCTTCGAAGAGAAAAGGAACATTCACTGCTTTCATCCCAGCGACCTGACGCGGAGGATATTCCTGTCGGACTATGAATACAATCCGCTGCTCGATGAGGAGGTGTTATGAAAGAGAAACCCCCCGACAGAAACAAACGATTGATTCCGGAAGAAAGCGGTGCCGGCCCGTCGGGCGGGGGGCCGCATGAACCGGAAGCGGTGCATGGCCGGGACGGCACCCCAAAAATCGCCGGGGAGGAGCTTGAAGGCGCCATCAGCCTGGCCTTATCCAAAGAGAGCCTGAAAGTCGATTTATTGAAGAATGACCCACCCCCCGCAGAACAAAAGGATGAATTGCATACAACCGTGGGCGAATTGGCGGAGGACATGCTGGGTCTTTTAAAAATGGTCTCAGCCATTGACAAGAAACTGTCTCTTTTAACGAGCGCGATCTCCACACTTCAGCAGACTCTCGAGGCCTTTTCCCGCTCGATCGGCCTGGAATTGACGCATCTCAAGGAAAACCTGGTCTCGGACCGGAAGGAATTCATCGGAAGATCCACGTTCAACGCGATCATGCCCGCCATGGAAACGCTGAAAGCCATGAAAAAACATCTCTCGGACCAGGAGAAGGACAGGGAAATTCTTCAGAACACGAATACGCTTCTCGACCTGCTGACCGGCATATCCCAGGCGCTCCGGTACACATCCTTCGACGTCCCGCCCGGATCCGACTTCGATCCGCAAATGATGGAATGCATGGGATACGAAGAAGGCGAGGACGGCAAGGTCGTCCGGGTCGAACAGTCCGGATACAAGGCGGGCCATGTTCTGGTCAAGCCTTGCCTGGTCATCCTCGGCAAAAAAACAGGCGGGACGAACAGAAAAAGCCCGGCTTGAACCGCAAGCCGCAGTCGGCGGGGCCGGTGTCGCGCATGAGTGGCGGAAACTGTCATCGACAAAGCCAAACGACCTTATCCCACATGAGCAAAGGAGCAGCACCATGAACGACAAGATGCACAAGGTGATCGGTATCGATCTCGGGACTACCTATTCGGCCGTCGCGGCCTACAATACTTTTATGGAGAAGGCGGAAATCATTCGGAATCCGGAATCGGACAACAATCCTGAAACCACTCCCTCCGTGGCCAGCATCGAACCCATGCTCCGGAAGGTCATTGTCGGAAGCGCAGCGAAACGCAACCTGGCCGTACGTCCCGATGAGACCGTCATTGAGATCAAACGTGAAATGGGTGAAATTTTTTCTGATGAAAAGGCGCTGGAGCGGTTCAGGGCGAAAGGTGTCTTCAACGTGAAAGATCCGGTGAAGGTCTTCTTTGCAGGGCAATGGATGCTGCCGCAACAGATCAGCGCCTTCATTCTCATGAAGATGAAGGAAGTCGCCGAACGGGAGATCGGGGAGGAAATCCACGACGCGGTGGTGACCGTCCCGGCGTATTTCAAGGAGCCGCAGAAGAAGGCGACGGAGGAGGCCGCCCTGCTCGCAGGCCTGTACCCGAGGCAGATCATCCCGGAACCGACGGCAGCCGCCATTTGTTACGGCGTTGACAGGATGGAGACGGAAAAAAAGACCTACCTCGTCTATGATCTCGGCGGAGGGACCTTTGACGTGTCCATCATCCAGGTGGAGACCGGCAACCTGGCCGTCATTTCCACTTCGGGCGATCCGCGCCTGGGGGGCGGCGATTTCGATGATGCGATCACGGCCTGGGCTGTCGATGAACTCCGTCAGCAGGGTATCGACATCAGCGCCAATCCGATCGCTTTGGCCAAGATCAAGTCGAATGCCGAATTCACGAAAATCGCCCTCAGTTACAACCTTTCCGCAAAAATGGTTTTGGAATTCATCAAACCCGGCGCCACCCTCGAACTGACCCGGGAGAAATTCCTGTCACTGATCGATCCCTATCTGCGGAAGTCCCTGAGCTATGTGGATATGGCCATCAACAACGCCAGAACACAGAAAGGAGTCGACCGGGACCAGATAGACGCCATCCTGCTGGTCGGGGGATCCAGCAAAATACCCAAGATCAAGGAGATGCTGCTGGATTCTTTCGGAAAAGATGAAAGTTTCGTCCGCAGCGAATTGAATCCGGATGCTGTCGTTGCCCAGGGGGCCGCCATCCTGGCCAAGCGCTTCGCCCCCACCGAGGGCGCGTTCAACATCAAACGGAGCACCGAATCGTTGAAGATGAACACCGATTCCGTGGATGACGGGCAGATCCGGCTGATCACGGAGCATTCCCTCGGAATCGGGGTGCAGGAAAGCAGATGTGTACGCCTGATCGAGCAAGGCAGCAATATCCCCATTGAGGTCAAACGGTCCGAATTCACCAATCCCCCCAATGCCAGGAAAATATTGGTGCCGGTTTTCCAGGGGGAAGGCAAATTCGTGTTCGAAAACACGCCGATCGGCGAGCTGGTCATTGATAACATCGATCCCAAACCCGAAGGATTCCACCAATTCGAGGTGACCTTCAAGCTCGATGTCAACGGCCTCTTGACCATGGTGGTCGTGCACCTGAATACCGGAAAGCCATACGAGGTAAAATTCGATCAAAAAACAGGCGTCGGCGGAGATGAAGCCCTGAACCAGATGCGCAACAAACTTCTCAGCATGTATGCGCACGGGAGCACGCCAATCCCTCAACCCTCGGGCGGTGCCGCAGCCCCCGGCAGTGCGCCGGACTTCGCGCCGCCTCCCCAGCCGGGATCCCTTCCAGGCTCCGGGCAGCCTTCTCAGGCCGGAGGCCAGCCGGCGCCCCCGCCGACACCCGGTGCCCAGGCGGCTCCGACGCCTCCCCCGGCCCCTCAGGCAGGACAGGCAGCAACGGGCATGATCGAACCGGCATGCCCCGTACCGGAGCAATTCAAATCCATCGTCCGGAGATCCCAAAAATCGTTGATCAAGGGTGCCAATCCCGAACTGCTGAAGGCATACAACGAATTCATCTCAGCATTGAACGCCGGAAAAACCGGAGAACCGCTGGAAGAGTTGGGAGATACGCTCGAAGATGTTTACGCCGACACAAAAAAGTAATGCGCTGCCCCAGACCTTCACGCTGAAAACCAAGAAGGAGTCCGTGCAGCTCGAAGCTGTCGGACCGAGCATGTGGGGGGATGTGTACAGGGAAAAATCCGGAAACAGGTATTTCCGCCTCCTGCCGATCGATGATGTGCCGACGCTTGCCAAACGAAAGGAAATCGACGACAGGCGGGGAAAGCCCCGCCAGGAAGGATTGGCCCCTGTCGTAGAAACAGGTCAGGAGTCGGTCGGATCGGATATTTTCTTCTTTGTGGCCTATGAGATCAGAGGCCGCAATCTGTTCGAATTGCTGCTCAATGCCGATCCTCAAAACCGGCTTTTCCTCATGTCCAGGGTCCTGAAGGCGCTGCCCAACTGGTGGTCGAACAATGGAGATGTGAATTTTCCCATGCCCACGGACATTGTTTTCTACCAGAACTGGCCGTTTCTGCTGGGATTGCCTTCGCTGGGTTTCTGGCCCCGCTTCGAGACGTTGATCGCAGAGCCGGCGCGCATCCTTTTTCTTGCGCCCGAGATCGTGCGGGGAAACCGCCACCTGATCCGGGACCGGAACATCGACATCTACCTTTGCGCCGTCACAGCCTTACAATGCCTCTTTACGGTCAACACGGGGACCGACACGTTTGCCCTTCTGCGCAAGGCGGCGGCCAGCACCCTTTTCGAAAAGGAACACCTCACGAGCAGAATGCCCCTCTGGATGGACAACGTCGATGTCTTTCCGGATATCCTGCAGATGATCCGGGCGGCCCTCAATCCCGATCCGAGGATCCGGGCCGGCGTCCATCTCAATGAGATGGCGGCCAAGTTTGAAGCCCTGGCGGCGTATCTGGATCCGCTGGTCGTCGCCGAGGATCTCCGGAGCAAGAAAAAATTCCAGAAAGCCGTTGATTTCATCGAGGATGTCTGCCTCAGCGAAAGCCGGTACGACCTGTTGATGCTTGGGGCGAGAATTGCGCTTGAAGATCTGAAGCATCCTCTTGTGGCCGTCGAATTGCTGGAACGGGCCATCCCCTCGGCTCCCAGAGGGAACATCATGGCGCAGCGCCTGCAACTCGCGATCCTGTTGAAACATGCCATGCCGACATCCCCTCCGTTAAGTTCGAAAAGCGTTCAGGACGTGGGGGACAAACTGGACGCCCTGACCTGGCGTGACTTTCAAGCCCTTCCCCGCGGCGAACAGGACCTGCTTTACATGGAGACAGCGGCCCATTTCGTCAAAAGGGGTAAATTCGTTCATGCCCAGCAGATTCTGCATCCTCATCTTTTTTACACAGAAACCGATAATGCAGGATCCCCGCTTCCTCAGGCCGGCGACGCCGCCCCATCCGCGGGACCGGGGAATTTCATGTGGTGGGAATTTCAGCGGACGCTTTTATACGCCGAGGCGCTGATCGGAGAATCATGGTCCCAACCCGCCAAGTCAGGTGAAGCGAGGAAATTTCTTGACGGAATCAAAAAAGCGCTGTCCACAGTGGCCGACTACCCCCCCGGCGACCCGCGGCGCATCGATGCCGCGGCCGTGGGGCAATACGGCGGCAGAATCCTCCAGCTCGAGAAAATGCTTGCGGCAAAAAGAAAATAGCATCCGGACTCCAACCAAGAGGCGAAAATGCAACTTCCCCCAAAACACTCAACCGGTCCCTGTGCGGAAAGACGGGAGAGCCCAATACAGTCCGGCTTTTGCCGCATCCTCTTCTGCGTCCTGTTCATCGCAGGCGTCGGCCTCTCCCGTGAGATTGTCACCACGCAAAGCGGCGCAGAGGTTGTTCTTCATGAAAACCACACCTGGACACTGCTGCATGCGGCCGACAGCACGGCTATAGGACAGGACAGCGCAATCCCGGGTGCAACCGGGGGCAGGGACCGGGATGAGCCGGCGGGAAGGAATCCGGACGGCTCCCTCCCGGCCCGTCAGATCCCCCAGACCGGCTCCCCTGCCGGATTGGACAGGAAATGGATCCTGATCGGAGGTCTGGCGGTCGGAGTGCTGTCGCTCGTCGTGATCGGGCTTGTTGTTTTTTTCGCGGTCCTGCAGCCGTCCAAGAAAAAGAAACCGTTGATCCGGGCGCTTCGCATCATCGAACAGGAGCGCAGGGATGAATACGCGGATGCGGAAAACCTGCTGACTCAGGCAATCACCGCCGGCCTGAAACAAAAAGACGTCCAGGAAGCCTATTTCGCACGGGGCTACCTGCAGGCGCTGAGAGGCGAATACGGGGGGGCAGCCGCGGACCTGGCCGCCTCCAACCGAAAGGATCCGGCTGTTCTGTACCTCGATCTCTGGGTGAAGACCCGGCAGGAAAAATACAAGGATGCATTCGAAATCTATGAAACCCACCAGGAACTTTTGCAGGACTTCCTCAAGGCAAAGGAATTGATGAGCATCGTCTGCTTCAACCTCGGCAGGGATCACTGGAAAAATCGCGAAATCCAGAAGGCTGTCCAGTATTTCGACCGCGTGCGCGAACTCGGCGTGCACGCGGACAAGGTCCCCGGCAGTATCAGCGACCATCAGGTGACGCTGGGCATCGTCGCCCTGTTCGACGATCATTTCGACGAGGCAAAGACCTCATTCGAAGAAGCCCGCAGACGGGCCGTCAATGAAAACCGGTCTCCCCTGAACGCCGATATCGGTCTCTTGCTGTGCCGGTGGCGCTCGGGGGGGCAGGCGCAGTTGGACAAACCCTTGACGGAACTCGTTCAGACGCTTGAAAAGGAATACGGGAAAAATCCCGCCCGGTCGTCGAAAACGGCGAAGGAGCTTCCCGAACAAAAGGTCGAAGGGAAAACCGTTGAAACCGTCCTGACGGAGGCAGATCTGCTTCTGCGAAACGTCCTTCTCTGGCACGCCGTTTCGCTCATCCAGGTCTGGTGCCGAAAGGAGGAGAAATCGGGTTTGACCCTGCCGGAACGCGACATGCTGGGCAAGCGTCTGGAGAAGGTCATGAACGTCGATCCGGAAATGCCCGATCCCAAACTGGTGCAGGGACTGATCGATTACTATTTTTTCCATGACTCCCGACTCGAAGAAGCCCTGGACATGCTGGAGAAATCGGGCACCGGCATCCCGGAAGTGGATCTGATCGTCACCCGGGAGCGGAAACTGGAGGAATTGCAGAAAGACCAGGTGAAGACCTTCTTTGCAATCGTCAAGAACTACCTGGAGAACAAAGCCGTTCCGCCCGGCATGAAGGAAAAATTGATTGAACGCCTGGAAACCTTCCCGCGTTTCAGCGAGCTTCAGGCGGAGCTGTACGTTTCGGATCAACCGGCGGACAGCGAAGGTCCCACCATTCAGAACCTCGAAAGCAGGCAGGATTTTATCAAGAAGAGAATGGACGCCATCATCGGGGCAATCAAGGCCAAGGATCCCAAAAACAAATCGGAAAAGGATAAAAGAGCCAAGGAGACCCAGGAACTGGAAGACTCGATGAAGGAGATATCCAAAAACACCCAATTGATCCGGAAAACCTATGACCAGGTCGAGGAGAAGGTGAACAAGGTCCTGATCTATACCGGTGAAATGGTGCTCCCGGAGGAAGAACAGAAAGAGAAAGGCGGCGCCTCTGCCGTGGAACCGAGGAAGATCCTGCTGGCCCCCTCCGCTGCGAAGGGTGAAATCCGCGCCCAGAAACAGCCGTCCCGGAAAGAAGTGAAAAAAAGGAGATAATCCATGGCCAAAACCGATTTCCTGGATAAAAAGGCGGTTCTCGCCTCGCTCGAGGTGGATGCCAAAAGCGTCACCGAAAGCGAGGAATTCACGCTGGAACAGATGAACATCACGTCCTCCGTGCTCAAGTTGGCCGATATCAACCAGGAAAAAGAATACGAATTATGCCGGCGCGCAGCGGAACATCTGCTGGAAAAGGTTCCGGAACCCGAAAAAATCGATATTGAATAAAGGATCACCGATGAGCAAGGATACAACCGCCCAATTCGCCGCTGCCCCGGCGTTTTTGAAGGACACGACCGCCGAGCAAACCCTCCGCCAGAGGCCGATCCCCACCGGGCCGATCCCCGACGTCAGCAAGGTCAAAATAGGCTTCGATTATCAGGATGAAATCAAGAAAATGGGCGACAGCGCCAAGCAAGACGTCATCCGGATCGAGGAAATCCTTCCCCAGACATCCCTGAAGACCACAACGGGACTCATCGACGTCGATATCACGCTGCTGCAACAGGCGAGAGGACATGTCCAGAAAAGAGAATATTCAGAAGCGCTGAACAAGCTCGAGGCCTATCTGGCCAAACAGCCCAGGCACCCCGAGGCATTGTATCTGAAGGCGTTGTGCCTGCTGAACACGGATAAGCGGCTGGAGACGCTTGACGCGCAGATCAAAGCGCTCGATACACTTGCACAGATCGGAGACGGGTCTGCGGAAAAAGCGCTGGCCGATCTGGTCGTCATGCTCAAAACGAAAATCTGCGGCCAGTTGTACATTAAATTTCCCATTCTCATGGTGATCAACGCAGACAGACTCCTGTCCCAGATTTCCGAAATGATGCGGTTGGATCCCCAGCGGCCGGAATACTATGCCTTCAAAGCCATCATCCTGATGGAACGGCAAAAAGTGCCGGAAGCGTACGACAGCGTGCAGGAGGGAATACGGATAGCCGGCAACAACGTCCCTCCGATTTTGAAGGGATTAAAGGCCAATCTGGAATCGGAAATGCTCAATCTGGCCTTCCGTCCCGCCATTCTGCTTTTCAAGAAAGGCGAATACGACAAATCGCGGAAAACGCTCGGCAAGATCGAGGACCGTTTCAAGGGAACCCCCGAATACAGGCTTTTTGACGCCTATCTCAAAAAATTCTCAGGAAGTTTTCTGAAACTTGGATCCCGGAAGAAAATTTCCGATGTCAGAATGGACGGCGCCCAGGAAGACCGCAACAGGCTTCAGTTTCTGATCGCACGCGATGAAATCGCCCTGTCCCAGAAGCACATGGGCCTGGGGGACTACGTCGGTGCGGAACGCATTCTTGTATCGGCGCTCCAGTTCGTGCCTGATTTCCCGTACGTCTGCTTTTTAATTGCAGGCTGCCGGTTCCGGCTCTTCAACGCCGCGTTCGCCAAACACAAACTGCCGGACATCGATACGATCCTGTCCGAACTGGAAAGAACCCGCCATTTCGCCCAACTGGCGATCGCAGACTCCGGGCAGCCGGCCCCCGCCCAGCTTTTAAACCAGATTGAACAGGCGATCCACTTTTTCGACAGCATCCGCGCGGCCATGAAAAAGCGCCAGGAGGAAATCAGCAAGGTCAACAAGGTCATCCAGGAGTTCGTGGCCATCATGGAGAAGGCCAAGAAAGGGATCGACAGCATCGCCCTGTTCGAGGAACTGTTCAACCGGATGAAAGAGGTCAAAAAACAGGTTGAGAAGACGAAAACGGCCGTTTCCGGACAGGACTCCAAGGCGACGCTGGACCAGCTGGGCAAGGCCGTGGACCGCAATCTGGAAGTCCTGCAGACGCTGAACAAAACGATCGGCGACCAGAAAAACGACGCGAAGATCATCAACGAGGCGGGCGGACGATTCAAGGCCATCATGGACGGCGTGAAGGGCGGAATCAGCACGGAATCGCAGCTTGACACATTCACCTCCGATCTTAAAAAGCTGAAAAAGGATCTCCCGTCGTTCAAGCGGAAAGTGATCACCGATGCAGCCAGGAAAAACCTGACCGGGCTGGAAGAAGCGGTTGACCGGAACCTGAATCAGGCCGACGAGATGAGGGGAACCATCCGAACACAGGCTGCCGACCGGAAAATTCTGGACCAGCACGGCAGCGAATTTGTCTCCATCGTATCCGTCCTGAAATCAGGCCAGAAGTTCACCAGCCGCTACGAGCTGCAGAATTACCGGAGCAGGGTTTCCACCGCCTTATCCAATGCGCGGTCGGCTAAAAATAAGATCTCCAATCAGGCGGCGAAAGACAATCTGGGACAAATCGTTGCGCAGTACGAACAGATTCTCGAACAAATCGACAGAATCCTGTAGGGAACCGTCAGAGTGAAAGTCATATCCAGGGACATCCGGACGGAATCGCTGCCCCGGCTGGGGACAATAGACTTGGCGCAGCTCTGGGAATCGATTCCGCTGACCCGGATCGCGGCCGATCTTCCCGGGCTGGACCGTTACGAGGCCCGGCATGACGAATGGACCGAAAAAATCCGCATCATCGGATTGGACGGCGGCCTGCTTGTGGATTACAGGCTTTTACCGGGGCTGGACCGCCTCTTCGAATACCTGTACAGCCAGGCGGGCTGGGCGCGGCCCGAAGTCTATGTCGTCTCGGATCTGGGCCGCAAGGGCGTGGACGCATGGTCCGCCATCAGCGTCGTCAGCAACCGGCGCCCCATCATGCTTCTGGGTACGCAGCTGGTGGAGAACCTCAACGAAGTGGAACTCGCCTTCGTCATCGGGCATGAAACCGGTCACCTCCTGGGGTATTCATCGGAATGGCGCCGGGACATGTCAATGGGATTCCTGATCAGGGATTTGATCGATTCCGACCAGGAAGACGTTCTGAACCGGATGGGTCCGGGAAAAGACTGGAGAAGCCTGTACCGGCAGGTGATGGGAAACTGCCAGAGGATGGAAAGCCGATGCGATCGGATCGGTCTCCTCATGTGCGGCGATTGGAAACAGGCCGCAACGGCTCTTTTGTCCGTGGCCCTGAAAAGCGCGGATTTGGCCAGAAGCATCGACCTGGAGAAATACCTCGCGGTCCAGGTTCCGCTGCTCGTCACGGCTCCCGTCGCCGGCCCCATCAACATGAACGCGGGGCATCCCTTCATCCCGTTCCGGATCAACGCCCTTCTGGATTTCGTCAAAAGCGGGCATTTCGACTCTTTCCTGAAACGATTTGCCCGATAAGGCTGTTCGGCACCCCAAGATTTTGCGAGGAAACCGTGGAGGACAAGGATTTCACCTACGACATCTTCATCAGCTACGCGCATGAGGATTACGACTGGGTCCGCGAATCGCTCTACACCCCGCTGACCCAGTGCGTCATGTCCGACGGGAGAAGGCCCAAGATTTTTCTGGATAAATCCGACATGGGCCTCAAGGTCAGCCAAAACTTTCTCCCCGCGCTGGCCAAGGCCATTTCAACCAGCCACCGCGTCATCCTGGTGTATTCAAAAAACTTCTTCGCGAAGGAGATGACGATCTGGGAAATGACCAAGGCGCTGCAGGCCGATCCGATCGGGATTTCAGGAAAAATCAATCCCATCCTGATCGATCATGAAGCGGAGAATCAGATCCCCGATGAAATCAACCACATTCATTACCTCAATGTGCAGAAAGAACCCACGCTGTGGCTGCCGCGTCTGATCGACAACATGGGCCTGAAAAAATCGGACGAAATCCGCCAACTTGAACTGAAAGCGGCCTTGACCGACGTCATTGTCAGCCACACCCTGGCTCCGATCTCCGTCGCGCTTTCCGATTGGGGAAAATCCGGCACGAAGGATGAGACGGTGGAGCTGTCGGCCAGCGCCGATGGATTGCAGGGGACGCTGAAGCAGAAGACATCAGGAGGTACTGCGACTTTTTCGGACCTCTCCTTCCGGCAAACCGCCGACCAGGTGGTCCTCTCGGCCAAGGCGGACGGTTACAAGCCGGCATTCAGCAGCCCTTTCTCAGTGGCGGAGCAGAAAACCGACTCCAGGAAGTCGCCCGGCGGCGGGCTCAAGGCGACCGTCACCATCCCCTCCGGCGGATCTCCCGAAAGGATCCGCATTCATTTTTTCAACGACGGCAAAACATTCGCCATGGTCGAGGAGAAAAAAATCCGTCTCTTTGACCTTTCGGGCCGTCCGCTTGCAGAAATCCCTCTCCCATCAAAGATAGAACTCGTGCGCGACGGCGGTTCCTGGATGGCCTTCGCGGACTGGAGCGGCCGGCTGCTCCTGTTGCGGGAAACCGGCGAATCCAAAGAAATTTTTCTCCATCCAGACGATCCTTCGTATGCCATACCCGGAAATTGCTCCGTTTCCGAGGATCAGGTTTTGGTCGGCATGTGGAACGGCGATTTCATCCGGATCGATCCCGTGTCAGGCGAATCGTCCCTGGTGTTCAACCATCCGGCGGGAATCATGGATTTCCTCCATGCCGGTTGTCATGTTTACCTCGTTGATTTTCAGGGCCGTTTTATCCTCTACCAGGACGGCGCGCCGGTACGCCATTTTACGATCGAACGTTCCATAGCCGGCATGAAACTCTTCAGGGAGAATATCGTCATCATCGGCGAAAAAAACCTCTATCAATACTCGCTGGCGGATGGTCAACTGACACCCTGGGATCCCAATCTCTCCAATATCGTTTATGCCATGCCCGCGGAAAACTGGGTGCTTGCCCTGGACGACGGCGGCAGCGGTCTGTTCGCCGACGAGCAGCTTATCACGAGGATGAAATTCCATACCACGACCGGCGCCAGGCCTTACTGCATCGGCATCCGGGAATCCGACCTGTATGTCTCCTTTATCTATCCCGACCAATCCTGCGCGCTTCTTAAAAACGGGCAGATCGTTTATACCCAACCCGCCGGTCTGCTCAGCTTCGATCCCCGCATCCGTTCCCTGGCCCTCGGGTCGCCCGAAGGCGTGCAGATCTGGGATGGATCATCGCTGCCATCCCTTTTCGGAAAGGCGTAAAATGAAAAACCTGGTCTACGACCTCGACCGCCTGAAAAAATGCGTCGAGAAACTCCGGGAACAGAAAAAACGCAGCGGTTCGTTCGAGACGATCGAAGCCCTGGTGGAAGCCCTGTTCCGGATTGCGCTTCACCCGCATACACCCGTATCCGACACCATGCGGTTTCTGTTAGAGGCGCACCGGCTGGACAATACGAATCCGCGGTATGCCTATCATCTTGCCCGCGTCACTTTCTCGCTTGGAAACCTGGATGCGGCGTCCCGCTGGCTCAAGGAAGCCGTTAAATTGTGTCCGACGAGCCACCGCCTCTGGACCCATATCGGTCTTTTGCACCATGAATTGAACGACCGTTATAAGGGAAAGATGGAATATGAGCCCGACGACCTGAAGAAGAAGGCAGAGAAAATTTTCTCCCAAATACAGGCCAGGGAAAACTGTTTTGAAAAGGAACTCCTGAATTTCACGCCTCCGACAAGCCTTGCCGTTCTGGAAGCCGAGGCTCGCAAACAGGGCAAGCAGATCGATATCACCCCTGAGAAGGAACAGGGACAAGAGAAGAAGACGGCGGCCCCGGAACCGCCTTCCTCCCACCGCCTCAGCGATGCGGACAAATGCCGCTGGTCCGGCATCCTTGATCTGAGAATGGAAAAACGGTTCGAACAGAAAGCAAGCCAGCGTCAACTTCAATCCGTAGCGCCCCTTCTGGAGGAAATCCTGGGATGCGCCGAAACACGGATGGCGGGAATCACCGCTTTCGTCATCGCGGCCGTGCAGTGGCTTCTCATCGGCTACCCTGTCGCATCAATCCGAAGAGTCATGGAAAAGATTCCGAGAGACTGCCCCGAAGCGGTGGAACTGCTCGATCACGCCTGTTCCCTTTTTGAGGCATCCCTCGACGAATTGCCCGGCCTCCTCGCCGAATCGCTGTCAAAGGATAAACTCCCACCGCTCGTCATCGCACTGATCCATCAAAACCGGCTGCTCTGGCGCCAGATCACGTTTCCTGCAAGCGGATCCTATCGATCGGCGAAGCGGATTCTTGAACCATCCGGCCGGCACGAATCCGACGAAAACCTCGAGGAAAAGGCGTCCGCCCTGATCCAAAAATTGATCAGCGCCGCCAAAAAGCTGGATGCCGCGCCACCCCCATCCATCTCAGATGCGGTGCCGGCCGACACCGTGCATATCATCACGCCGGCCGAAGCCGTCGAAATCATCCGTTCTCTCCACGCCTCTTGCCAGACCCTCAAAAAGCTGGTGGATGAGGGCTTTATCCTGCTGAAGGGCGATCTGGAGCAAAAAATTCAGGCTACGGCGCCGGCCGAAACGATCGGACAGGCCCTGAAGGATCACGAAGCCTTTACAGGCATCCTGAAACAGCTGCAGGATGCAGCCGGAAGCGGCCTGGCGCGGATCGATACGCTTCAGAAACAGATCCAGGGCATCTCTCCTGATGATCTGGATGCCGCACTGCGTCCATCCGCATCTCCTGAAACACGCCGGAACGCCTTCACCGCGATGATCGAGGAATGCCAAAAAAGCTTCCATGAACTGCACGCGCTGTCCAACCTGAAGAAGATTCTTTCCCGGATCGAATTAAAACTGGCGGCTCTGCCTTCCAAAACAACAAAACCGGCCGCTGCGATATCCCAACCGTTCAGTGCTTTTTCCGAAAAAATAGAGGCGGCTGCGCCTCAACCGGTTCAACCGGGAAAAGAACGGGATCTCCCCGATTCCCCTGAAGCCCTCCTGGAGACACTCTTGAACGAATCCAAAGAGACGACCGAAAAACTGGCCGGGTATTGGAAAGAGCTGAAACAAATGACATCAGACCGGTCCAAGACGTTGACTCCGGAACAGAAAGCCGTCGCTTTGGAAATGAAAACCTATCTGGATTCACTTCCGAATCAATGCCAGGAGGCGCTTGACCGCATCGGCAAGGCCAGACAGTCCTCCTCCTTCACGAGCCGGCTCGAAAGGAAAGCGGCGGAAATCGAGTCTTCCGTCAAAGATCATCTCACCGCGCCCGGACGGTTCGGCAAGCATCTCATGAAAATGGCCCTGACGGCCGGCATGCCCGGGGCGGCCTCCCCTGCCGGGAAGCCGGAAACCGAGGCTGCCGAAATATCCGCGAACGCCCTTTCAGGGCTTCCGGGGCTGGAAAAGGCAATCCGAATCGTTGACGGCGAAATCGACCGGATCCTGCGCCTGAACCTTTCCACTTTTGACCGTTATGCGGCGGAGCACCGCAGGGCGCCTGAACTCCAGATGCTGGAACAATCCGTTCTCATGCAAGCGGCGGAAACCATGCACCGCATCGGGAGAATGGAACAGGCCCGGCATCTCTGGCAAAAATGCCTGTCGATCGACCGCCTCTTCCTGCCCGCCTTGAAAAACATCGCGGTAGGTGGCGCCCTTTCAGCGAAGGATCACGCTCAAACGCTGCTGTCGTGGAAATCGTACTGTGAGGTGCTCTATTTCCATGCCATCGCGGCCGATCATCCGCGCGTCTCCGCTAAGGAAAGAGCGATCTTCCACAGGGATTACGCCTCAGCCTTTGCCAACGGATTTCTGCTGGACGACGATGAGCAGAATCAGGCTCAGGAAGGCCGCGGCCGCCGTTTCATCGATCTTCTCAACAGCCCCGGCATGCTTCGGGAATTTGTGGCCCACAAGAAGGCCGAATTCCTGAACCGCTGGTTTGAAATGCAGACACCGGTCATGCTGCTCGGGGGGGACAGGACCCTTCAAAAGAAAAAAGGCGCCGGAAGCGACGGCCGGGACCGGGCCGAAACAAAGAAGGCAATGAAGCATGAATCCGGATCTGCCGACATGGGGGAATCCGGGAAGCCGATGCGGAAAAGCGAATCGAGGGATGCATTCGTCAGGTACATCGACCGCGTCTGTTCGGAACTGCCGGAAAGGATCTCCAGAGGTTTCAGGAATGTTTGCATGTCCAGGCTCGAGACGGCGGCCGAATTCTGTTCGACACCGGAAGGATTGACGCTGGAAAATAATCCCAAGTATCACGAGGACGAAAACAGGCTGGTCAAATGGATCGAAAGTCTCTATAAGCTCAAGGAACAGTTTTACTTCGGATTCTTCTTTCTTGCTGAGAAGAAGGGCAAATCGGAACGGCAGCGCGTTGAATGGGAAAAGGACATCCAGACGGTGGATTCCCTCATCATTCTGGAACGGCTCAACGAAATCCCCGCCGTTTTCCCGGAGGAATTCGTCGGATCCGCTGTCAAGGGCATTGCGCATAAATACAACAAGCGGGCGGAAGAAATCGTCCGTACGCTCGATACGTTCATTTTTGAGGTGTGCCGCATCATCCTGATATCGATCGTCAATGACCGGGACCTGAAGCGGTTCGAACGGATCGGAACTTCCCTGTCAACTGAGAAGGCCTTCTGGCAAAAAACCGTTGCGGAATGGGGAAAAAGCAAAAACGAGCAAATACAGGATTTCGGACGGTTTCTCGATGAACCGACTGTTTTCTATCCGGAATCCGTCTTGCGGACATTGAACAAGCAGGAACCGGGCAAGGACGAGATCCATGAGGCGATTTCGCTTCTGGAGCCGTGGTGCAGCCGGTACCCGGGGATGACGGGTCCGGCCAGGCATTGCGCCATTCTGTTCAGCAAAGCCGGACGCTCAAAGGAGGCCATCCCCCATCTGGAGCGATGCATCAAACAAGGTTTCCGCGAGGAAGGCGTCCGGGAAGCCAGAGAAATGCTTTCCAGACTCAAGGTATCGACCCTGATGGCCGATTCCATGGAAAAGAAGGATTTCAAGTCGGGACGGGACATCCTGCTGAAGGAGCTTCAAAAATCACCCCAGAACATCGATCTGGTCCATCAGCTTCTGTCCGTTTATTCCCAATGGATCAAGACCAAACCCGCCGAGGCTCCGTCTCTCATCCCCGCCATGGAGAAAAATATCAAGGAGGCGCTTCAAAACATCCGGGGGATCGGAAAGGGACCGGCCGCTGAGCCAGCCCTCTCTCCATCCGAAAGAGAACAGATCATCGAAAATAAACGCCAGCTGACGGTGGCCGCAGCCATGGCGGATGTGGGCCGGCCGGACACATCGGACAAATGCAGGACCCTCATCCCCCGTTTTAAGGAAATCCTCGATCTGGACCGGGACAATCTCCAGGCGGTTTATTACCTGGCATCCAGCCTGTTCCGTATCGCGGCAGAGAAATACCAAAACGGAACCGGCGATCGCGGCAAGCAGGAATTGGCCGAGGCCGCGCCTCTCTTCGAAAGGGTCATCCGCGAGTCGAAGGACTCCGGCATGAAAGACGAAGCAAAGAAATATGCCGATAACATCAGGGATGTGATGGCCACGCTGTAAAATCCTTGCCGATGGGATGATCGGAAATCATCGTCATTCGGAATCCACGAGCAAAAATCCCCTCCTTCGCCCGCTCAGCTCCAGCCGTTCATGCCGGGCTCCCCCGGCATGAAGGAGTCCACCCCAGTCCCAACCTCCCGCCTCATGACGGTTAAAAAAAACGAGGGCCAGGCCGTTGAAAAAAGGCCGGCTGCCCGGGAAAAGAGGAGCAACCGGCCTTTGGAAGAGGGCGGACTAAAAGAACTGCCACGCATTTTTAAAAATGCGTGGCAGTTTTTCGATTTCAGAAGCGCAGCGTGAATCCGGCAAGCACCCGGTCCGTTTCAATGGTTTCGGTTGTGCCGCCGGGCGTGTAGCCGTCTTCGCTGTTGCGCGTCCAGAACCCGCGCACATAGGTCACGTTGAGCGAGGTGTAGCGGTCCAGGTCATATCCGAGACCGGCCGTGATGTATTTCCGGTCCATGGAACGGTCCGCGCCCGCAAGCGGCGAAGGAACGACGCGGTAGCCCCCGCGCACCTTGACGCCGGGCCCGGAGAACCGGAACTCGCAGCCTGCCCCGTACGAGAGAACGGGCCGGAAATCACTCCTAAATGAAGGATTTTCAGCAAGGAGCGAGGAATAATCGTCATCCAGGGAGTACCCTGAGGGCACTTCGAAACAGGTTTCCCTCCAGTCCACGTAATCCGCCGAAGCGGCGAGAAGCAGGGTTTCTGTATCGATAGCCGCTCCTACGGAGACCTTGCCCGGATAATGAATCGCATACACCCATTCCCCGCTCCCCAGGTCCGCAGCGGATTCATCGCCGTTGTCGAACACGAGTAGATCGGAGGAACTGTAGGTCTCATTCACCTGCACCTTCCTGGGCAGGTCGAGGCAAGCCCCGATGCGGAATTGATCGGAGAGGTGCAACAGGGCGCCCAGCGTGAGTCCGAAGCCGATCATGCGGGATTTCAGGCTCTGATGCATCTCGTACCGGTCATAATCCGCCGGGACCTCCTGATAAACCTGACGCGCGTCCTGCTGGTGAAAATCCAGATCGTACCCGCCCCTGCCGGACAGGATGTGACCGGATATGCCCATTGAAAGATGCGGGGACATGGCAAGCCCTGCGCCGAATGACCATGCGCCGAGCGAGCCGGTCTGCAGCACCTGCTCGGTCTGATGGACATCCCTGTCAAAGAGATGGAAAGCGGGAGCGCCTTCCGTGCCGAGATCGAACGCAAGTCCGTTGCTGAGTGGATTGAATCCGTTGAAGTAGAGATAATCCGAATAATCCTTGATCTGATGCCTGCCGAGCGCCATGACAAAACTGCCGCGCAGGGTCGGGAATTTGAACGCGAGTTGGAAAGCGTTGAATCCGGTGAACCCGCGGTCATCCAGATCCCGGGTTCCGGCGAACACGGCATCGTTACGGAACAGCAGATGGGATCCGGCAAAGGCGATTTCGCTCGATTTGAGAATCGTCAGGGCAGCCGGATTCCACAGCAGCGCGGATCCGTCATCCGCCGCGGCCGTGAAGGCGTTTCCCATGGCAAGCCCCTTAACGCCGGGGCCGTTCTCGTTCTCGAACAGGCGCACCGCCTCCACCGGGCTCTGGCTGTAGGCCTGAAACACCAGGGCGATGCATGCGGCTGCGAATCCTTTTTGAACTTTCATGACGCACCTCCTCCTGATTATCGCTGGGTATGTCTCTTCCGCCGGTCATTTCCGTTTACGGGCAGCGCTCCGCGAATGCGAATCGGAGCCCTTGCTCCTGTCGCTGCTGCTCCCGCTTCTGCCGGATGAGACCTGTGTCTTCTGATTTTCGCCGGAACGACGGGCCGGTGCTATACTCCGGACATGATTCTCCTGCCTCCCGGACCCTGCCCGCGCGACCTGCCTGCTTTCCGGTCTTCTTTCAGCAACCTGAACAGCCTGCCTGCCTTCCGGCTTCCTTTCAGCAGCCTGCATAACCGGCCTGCTCTCCGTTCTCCTCCCGGTCACCTGCCGGGCTTCCTGCAACCGGGATTTCTGCACTGCAACAACGGATGACGCCGATTTCTTCAACTGTTCTGATGAAGATTGAATTTTTTCCTGTGCCAGGCTCCGCTGCCCGATGCCGGTCTGTGCGGAAGCCGCGGCATTTTCCTGATTTGATCCGGCACTCAAGCCCCGGAATGCAGCGCGCGATTGTTTGCTCCGCATGTTTGTCTGCGCCGATTTGTTCTCTTCAGGGCGGGGATTTTCCACCCTCACATTCCGGGTCATTTCATTTCTTCCGGGCCGGGAAGATTCATTTGCCATCACCTGATTCGCGCTGCCTGCCGCAGGGACGGATGTGCCCCGTGTATAGGTTCTGCGGACCCGGCCTGTCTCGGCGCCGGCTTTCGGATTTTCATGCCCCCGGCCTTTAATCACGGTTGTTTCGCGCCTGACTGTACCGCCGGTTCTCCTGGAAATCCGGTCCGGTCCGGATGCAACGGCATATTCCGTACGGCGGCCGAATGTCCTTCTTTCAGGCACGGGCTGCCTGTAACCCCGGCTCCAGTCCGCATGATGCTTTCCGTGGAAGTTCCAGCCCAGGCCGCCCTGTCTGTGAAAAGCCCAGTCATGATCCCAATGCCGAATACGCCAAGGGTGCCAGGAATACCCGCCCGGATGCCAATAGGTGTAATGCCGATAGGTCCAGGGATGCGGGACCGGATTCCAGAAAACGGAGTATGACCAGGGCCTGGGATAATCGAACCAGAACGGCCAGGTGACAACAGGCCAGGGATCCCAAAACCAGGCGTGATTCGTCCATGAGAAATACACACCGCAGCATGACCGGTAAGGATAATAAGCCCACGAATTCCCGATATGGAAATCGACGCAAATTCCCGGACGCACATAAACATCATCATCGCCGATATCATCGACAACCAGACCGGGGCCGCCGCAATACGCATCGGTATCGTATTCCATGCCGTCCATATACGGTTCTGCTGCGGCTGTATCCGCCCTCCCTGCAATGGGGAAGGTCGTGTAGCATCCCGTCCAGATCAACGTAAGGGTGGACAGGATCATCATGGATAAAGCGGACAGGCGTTTCATACGCACCTCCTTCTTCTTACCTGCGGGTCCATCCCCGCCGTTCATTCGAGCCTCTACCGGAATCCGTTTGAACTGCAGGCTGTCCCGAATCCGTATTGACCGGACAGGCCTCTGCTGAACAGGCTGGTTCATCACAGGAGCAGGGAGCATCGGTCTGTGAATACACCGGCACAGGCTCGATGATGATCATGGGTTCCTCTTGTTCGCAGGTTGACTCAGCAGCGGCAGGCAGACAGACTGAAGTCCCGGCGCAGTCGTCTTGTTCCTGAACTTCAAATTGCATGTCATTGTTGATGGATTGAAGCTCCCCGGCAGCTCGCGGCGGGGAATCTTCGATCTGCAGGGAAAAATTTGTTTGTATTCGCTCGCTTTCAGATTCATCGGTCCGGCCGATTTCTTCACTCGCAACAGGCCGAAAGCCGGAGATCCCGATGAAATCGTACTCCTCATCTTCGCATTGCATGTCGTAGCTGATGAAAGGCGATGTGATGATCAAAACTCCGAAAAGGGCCTTCCAGTAGGAATAGCATCCGCAGAACAGGAGACAGAACACCGGAATCAGAATTCCGGTCGCGGTTCTTGTGATTGTTTTCATGGCCCTGTCCCTCCAGTCAATTGGATTTTCCAATCCAATTCCTGGAAGGACAAAGTCCATGCCAGGTGAGGGGCAAGGAAATGTTATAAATTGTTTTTTATTGATTTAGATAGAGAGAGAGACCAGGTAGATATAAGGAAAACACCAGATTATAGTAAACAAGGTTTACGGCTATTGTAAATTATCTTTACAGGTTCTTTGCTTGAATGCCATATCGATTCAATTTCTTATGCAAGCCCTGTCTGCTCAAGCCGAGTTCTGCAGCAGTTTTGGAAATATTTCCGCTGTTCCTTTCCAAAATTTCGAGTATGCGTCTTTTTTCAATGCCCTGCACTTCAGCCTTGAGATCAGAACCGGTTCCTGTGCCGGACTCAGCCCCGCCCGTGAACTTGTGAAAACGCGGAGAGAGCAGGTCCGGCGTCAATGCAGCATCCTGATCCGCGAGAGTCACTGCCCGTTCGATTTCGTTTTCCATTTCCCGGATGTTACCGGGCCATGAATGGCTCCGGAACAACCGTATCACCTCTTCCGAAACGCCTTTCATCCTCTTCTTCAGTCTGCTGCAGTACTTTTCCAGAAAAAAAGCGGCAAGATCCTGAATATCCTCAGGCCGCTCGCGAAGCGGCGGCAACAGGACGGGGTAGACGTTCAACCGGTAAAAGAGATCCTCACGAAACCGGCCTGTGCGCACCTCCTCCTCGAGATTCCTGTGCGTGGCGGCCAGGATGCGCACATCCACATGCCGCACGGCTGCGCTCCCGACGGGTTTGATCTCGCCTTCCTGCAGCACGCGCAGTAGCCTGATCTGCATGGCGGAAGACATATCCCCGACCTCGTCCAGGAAAACCGTGCCTTTGTCCGCAAGCTCGAAAATGCCTGTCTTGTCCGATATCGCCCCGGTGAACGAACCTTTCACATGGCCGAACAATTCGCTCTCCAGGAGGGTCTCGGGTACAGCGCCGCAATTCTGCACCACGAACGGTCTGTCCCTTCTGCATCCATTCGAATGAATCGCCCTTGCGAGGATTTCCTTGCCTGTTCCCGTCTCCCCGATCAGCAGCACGGTTGTCGATGTGTCGAGTATTTTGGAAACCAGCTTCTTGACACGGAGCATCCTGGGACTGTTGCCGATGACCTCTTCCAGGCTCACGCCGGCAGCCAGTGTTTTCTTCAGGGACCGGTTTTCATCTTCCAGGCGGCGGTTGGCCTCCCTGAGCTCTGCGGAAAGCCTTTTGTTTTCCATGACCAGCCGGTACTGCTCTGCAGCCCGTTTCACGATGAGGTCCAGCTCCTCAGGCTCCCAGGGCTTGGAGATGTAGTAGAAGATCCTGCCCTGATTGACCGCAGCGATGGAAGCCTGGATGTCCGCATAGGCTGTGATGAGGATGCGCACCGCGTCGGGCCGTATCTCGATGGACCTGGCCAGGAACTCGACGCCCGTCATGCCCGGCATGCGCTGGTCCGAAAGGATCACGGCCGTCTCATGGGCCCGCAGCAGATCGATGGCTGCCGCCCCGTTCAATGCGGTGAGAACCCGGTACTGCTCCCGGAGCTGCCGCTCGAGGGAATGCAGGATTTCCGGCTGGTCGTCTACGATGAGTATGGTTTCCATGGCTGACAATGTACAAAACAGGCTCGTTTAAATCAAACAGGAATGGAAACCGGATATACGGCATGCCGTGTGCATCCCATGCTTCCGGTCACCATGCATCCGGTTCATCCGGTTCTTTTCCTCGGCAGGACCAATCGAAACACTGATCCCCCGCCTTCCCCGCTTTCAAAGGTGATCCTGCCCCCGTGGCTTTTGACAATGGAATAGGAAATGGCCAGGCCCAATCCCATGCCCTGGCCCACCGGCTTGGTCGTGAAAAAGGGATCAAAAATTTTCCCCTGGTTTTCCTCCGGGATTCCCCTGCCGTTGTCCCGGATCGCGATCAGAATATCCTCCCCCCGGTCCTGTGTTTCAATATCGATCCGGCCTTTGCCCTGTATCGCCTGCGCCGCATTGGAAAGCAGGTTCATGAACACCTGGTTCAAATGCCCGGGCCGGCATTGGATCCTTCCGTCCGCTTCGAACCGCCTGACGACCTCGATCCTGTCCCTGAGCTCGTATTGGAGAATGACCAGGCAGCTCTCAATCCCCTCGTGTATGTCCGCCTCCTCCCATTCGGCCCTGTCCAGATGCGAAAAATCCTTGAGGTTCTCGACCAGTTTCTTCAGAACCTCGCTGCCCTTTTCCGTCTCCCGGATGAGGGATTCGATGTCTTCCAGAAGGCTCCCGGCGGATTGCATGTCCCTGTCCCGGAGCACACCTTCAATCCGTGCGATATACGCCCGCAGCTGTTTCATGTTCGCATAGATGAATCCCACCGGATTGTTCAGTTCATGGGACAGGCCCGCCACCAGCTGGCCCAGCGAAGCCATTTTCTCCGAATGAACCAGGAGGATTTCCGCCTGTTTCAGCTCGTCGTACAGCCTGCTGAGCTCCCTGTTCTTGGAGTCCAGGGAGGCGTTGGCCGTTTCGAGCTTCTTCAAATACTCCTCGCGCAGCCGGGCTTCCGTGAGCTGCTTGACCATATCGTTCGATTGCCGGACGAACCGGTTGTTTTCCAGCGCCACCGCAGCCTGATCCGCGACAGAGGTGAAGATCGCGGCGTCCTCGGACGACAGGGACTTGACTGGCCCGGAGGCGCACAATGCCAGAAGCCCGAACAGGCGGTCTTCCCGCTTGATGGGGATGAGGATGCGGGCTCCGGCGGCAAGAAAAAGCTTTTCCAGACCCTGCGGACGGGAATCCCTTATCCAGGCCGCATTAAGCAGGGTCTTTTTCATTTGGGGCCACCAGTCTTTACAGGCAATGAGGTCCTTTGCCTGCTCCATCCCGCCCGAAGCCGCCAGCCTGAAGGCCCGTCCGGTCTCATCCGCGATCCAGGCGCTGGAGGTCGTGAATTCCGTATCCTTCGCGATATGGTCCACAACGGTCTTCATCAATTCATGATCATCGTGGATATGGACGATCTGGCGCCCGAGATTGAGAAGGATCGAATGGTACCTCCGCCGCATGCGCCTGTACCGGGCCGTGCGCTCAGAATAAAAGGCGGCAACCAGGATGGACAGGGCCCCGAGCAGGTTCATGGCCGTGAAGGCCCGGTTGCGCCCCAGCGGCTGCAGGATGGAAACCGCGAACAGGGCGGTGAGAAAAAAGAATCCAAGCATCCCCGCTGTTGCGCCCGGCTTCCAGCCGTACCTTTTCAATCCCAGCCTGAGCAGAAGGCCTGCCTGGCACAGGAAAGCCGCCATGAGCGCCGCTTGTGTCCAAAAATCGCGTGAATGAAAAAGCCGTATCGCCCTGCGCCAGGCGCGAAGCGCGGCTCGCTGCAGCAGCGGGCATTCTTCGACCTCATACACCCGCCCCCCTGCCAGGCCGGTTAATACAGCGACCCTGCCGGATGGAAAATGAACACGGGCGTCAACCGTGCTCTCCGGCCCCAGGCCGAAATGGACCTCCGTATCGGATGAGGAAAGATAACCGCCGCGGCCGCTGATCTCCCGGCTTCCAAGCAGCACAGGTTTTTCTCCGAATTGCGGCGGCCTGTAGAAATCGACGCGGCATCCGACCGCATCGCGGTTCGACTGGACGCCGTGCATCCTGAGCCGCACGGACGGCCATTCCGCCGGATTGACGAAAAAACGGGCGAACGTGTCCTTGTTCGCCACGAACAGGTCCAGGTCCCCGTCGCGGTCGAAATCCGCGGCCGCCGCGCCCGTGGAATAGCTTTTGACCTGGCCCGGCGCGAATGTTTCGGAATAAACCTTCTCGAATCTGTTTTTCCGGTTCAGGTAAACACGGTCCGAACCGATGGCCGTGACATACAGGTCCAGCCGGCCGTCCTGATTGAAATCCGCGAACACACCGCCGTAAAAACAGCCCGGCTCGGAGAGGCCCCATGCCTCCGCGCCATCCCGGAACACCCAATTGGAATCTCCGGCCGCGGTCCCGTTGAGATAGAGAAAATTCCAGCCGTTCCGGTTGGCGACGAAAAGATCAAAGTCGCCGTCATTGTCGATGTCGCCGAAGCCCGCGCCGTTGGCCACCTGGGGCAGCGTCGAAACAGCCAATGACATCTCTATTTTCCTGAACCGGCCGTCCCCGAGATTCCTGTAAAACAGGGAGGGCAAAAACCAGCGCGTCACGAACAGGTCCATGTCCCCGTCCCGGTCGATGTCGCTGAACGCGGCGCATTGGCTGATCCCTTCGGATTGGAGGCCCGCCCAACGCGTGCGGTCTTCGTACCTGCCGTTTCCGGCGCTGATCAAAAGATGGTTCCCGTGATGCTCATCCGTCAGAAAAAGATCAAGCCGTCCGTCCCGGTTCACATCACAGACCGCAGCGTCGTTCACATCCCATGCATCCGAAACCGGCGGCAGCAGCCCGCCCAGATCCGCGAAGCGGAGGTTTCCGTCGTTGCGGAATATCCTGGCCGTTCCGTCCCAGCCCGCGATCAATACGTCTCCGTCGCCGTCGTTGTCGAAATCGAATGCGGCTGTCCCGAGCTCCAGATTGTGCCTGGCCCTGGACATCAGGTCACCTCCCAGGCCTGAACGGATGGTTGCATCCGTGAACCGTTCGGACGTACCGGGGTTCAACAAGACGCGGTTCAGGTTTCGGAAACAGACCAGGTAGAGGTCCGGCCGACTGTCCCCGTCCAGATCCCGGAATGCCGCGCCGTATCCGTCCTGAATGTCCGGCAGCGCCGGCATGGCCGGATCATTCCGGAACATGTCAACGACAAGGCTGTCTGCGGAGTGAAAAGCGGCGGACAGGGGCATGGCGGACAAAACTGCGGAAAGGAGAATGACCCTGCGAACTTTCAAAACCTTTCCCCCGGTTGCGGCTGGAAAAGGGTGAAACGGAAGGAGCCTGAAATCCTTGCACCATTGCGAATGCAATCCACCGCATGGGCAGGAGCCGGCACGGCCTGCGGATAAAGACGCCCCGATGTCGGCCGCCTTCTGAGTCAACGGGGATGGCGCAGCATCTTTTCCATGGAGACATGCGGCATGGAAGCCTCAAAAAAAACCGCGCTTTTCTGCGCAAAGCCGGCCTTGGTGTAGAAGGGGACCGCGTACAGCTGGGCATTCAGGCATACGGAATCCATGCCTTTTTCCCGGGCGCGTTCAACCAGCGCATCCAGCATCGCCCGTCCCACGCCCTTGCGTCTGTGAGCCTTGAGAACGGCCATGCGTCCGACATGCCCGTCCTCAGTCATGCGGCCCGTACCCACCGCCCTGCCCTCCGGATCAAAGGCCAGGACATGGATGCAGGAGGAATCGCGGCCGTCCCTTTCGATGGAATCCGGCACGCCCTGTTCCTTTACGAAAACAGCGTGCCGGACGGTGCGTATTTCCGCCTCATGCGCCGCGTACGAAACGAGCCGCAGGGTGTATCGCCCATTATTTTTCTTCCGTCTCATGGCATAAAAATTACGAAAGGAGCATGGAAATATCAAGCCTCAAATGCGGAAAACCTCCGCCCCGCATCCTTCGGGCCTCCAAAGCCCGCCCTGAAATCCACGAAGCGGATGAAGAGCGCCGCGGGGGAGGACGATCATCCATACCCTTGCCGTCCGGTTGACACGTCTCCCTCTCGGGTGTGTGGAGGACCTTCATCTCCAGACAAATGCACCCTGCCGGGCGCACCAAAAAAAAAACCGCGGGTCCGGCCGGACCCGCGGATCCCATTCATAATTTTTCCGGATGCCGAATCCCCGGCCTCTTGCCGCGATTCAGGCGGGCGCCCCCCGATGCATCATCCAGTCGAAGCCGAGTATTCCCTGCGCATGCGGCGGGATGCCTCAACGGCTATGGCGGTTCATTTCTTTGTCGAAGCCGCTTCCTTGATCAGGGCCTTGCCGATTACGGAACGCTGGATTTCGTTGGTCCCCTCGTAGATCTGGGTGATCTTCGCGTCCCGCATCAGCTTCTCCACCGGGTATTCCTTCATGTAACCGTATCCGCCGAATATCTGCACCGCCTCGGTGGTGACATCCATGGCCACATCGGACGCGAAGAGCTTGCACATGGCTGATTCCTTCGAAATGTCCTTCGCGCCCGCATCGATCATCCTCGCCGTGGAGTAGATCATGGCCCGTGCCGCCTCGATCCGCGTCGCCATGTCCGCCAGCTTGAACTG